>NZ_BAABMO010000029.1:0-51390 GCF_054767435.1 Proteus sp. MB838 | reverse complement strand
GTGCTTGGATCATTTTGGTTCAAGCATTTGCAAGGACCAAAAAGACGAAAGCCCCGAATTCTATTTACATAAAATTCGAGGCAGTCTCAAGTCCAGACAACTTGATTCTGTCTCTTTTAACAAGGAGTGTCAAGAGAAATGACTAAGCTTGCCCTTATTGGGCTGATTACTGTATGTATTACAGTTTTGTGTTTTACTCTACTGAGACATGAAAGATTGTGCTCTTTTAATATCAGTAGTGGTAACACCCTAGTTCAAGCGAATTTATCTTGCGATAAATAGCTTTGTGGGGGAATTTTCCCCCACAATTTCTCGCCCAACGTTGTTGCGCCTTGTGTTCACAAGCACCCTACTTTAAATAATCATATCACTTACATTCAATACTAATGCTAGTGTTTTATATTAAAATTTCTCATAAATGCATATTAATGCAATGGTTGTTAGAGACAAATAGGTGAGCTAATAAATTATTGTCTATTCTATTTATAAGATGGTAAGAAAGAATAGGACGATAGCATTATGAAAATATCACATTTCTATCGATGGATAGTATTCATCATACTCACAATATTGGCTCTTTACTTTACTGTACTCGGAGGGTATTTAGTTTCATTAGCAGGATCGCCTTTTTATCTCTTTACCGGTGTCATGCTTCTTATTATTGCAGCTTGCTTTTTAAGTCGAAGGAAAAGCACCCTATTACTCTTTAACTTTCTATTTTTAATAACGATTGTCTGGAGTATCTGGGAGTCAGGATTTGATTTTTGGGCACTTGCCCCTCGCTTAGATATTATCTTTATTCTAGGCTTACTCCTTATTCCTTTCACACTCAATAATAATGTTTACACTTGTCGTACCAATAAAATTGGCTTATTCACACTATTAGCCACTACACTTATCATTATATTAGGTAGTTCACTAACCGATCCTCATGCCATTAATGGTCAATTTACACAACAACAACCCACCAACTCTATATCTCCTATCGGAGTAAATGATAATGACTGGCCCGCTTATGGCAGAACGCAAGCCGGAATACGCTATTCACCATTAACTCAAATCAACAGTGATAATGTTGATAAGTTAGTTGAGAAATGGACTTTTCATACCGGTGATGAAAAAAGAGCTAATGATGCCGTTGAGATAACCAACGAAGTTACGCCTATAAAAATTGAAGATAATCTCTTTCTATGTACACCTCACCAATATTTAATTAGCTTAGATCCCGCAACAGGTAAAGAGAAGTGGCGTTTTGATTCTAAATTGCAATATAACAAAAGCTTCCAGCATATGACTTGCCGAGGGGTTGCCTATTATAATCAAAATAATAGTGCCGAATTTGCCAAAAGCCTCGACGTTCGCCAACCAAGCATATCAGATGAATGTCCTGAAAAAGTCTTTCTTCCAGTCAATGATGGCCGCCTAATCGCAGTTAATGCGCAAACGGGTAATGCATGCCGTGATTTTGGTCAGAATGGAGAAATCAATCTGTTAGCTTCTATGCCTTATGCTTATTTGGGTGGATATAACCCAACATCTCCCCCAATCGTCACCGGTAATACTATTATCATTGGTGGCTCTGTTACTGATAACTTATCAACTCAAGAGCCTTCTGGTGTGATCCGTGGCTATGATGTTAATAGCGGAAAATTAATATGGGTATTTGATACTGGCGCAGAAGATCCCAATGCGATGCCAGGTAAAGAGACTCAATTTGTTCATAACTCCCCTAATGCATGGGCGCCTTTAGCTTATGATGCACAAACGGATGTGGTCTATATTCCGACAGGAGTAGGTACACCCGATATTTGGGGAGGCGATCGTCATCCATTAAAAGAGCGTTACGCTAATTCAGTTTTAGCACTAAAAGGGTCGACAGGCGAGCTATTGTGGCATTTCCAAACCACCCATCATGATTTATGGGATATGGATGTTCCTTCGCAACCATCACTGGTTGATATCAAAACTGATAAAAATGAAACAATACCTGCCATTTATATCGTCACGAAAACAGGGAATGTGTTTGTTCTTGATAGAAGAGACGGTACACCTATTGTTCCCGTAACAGAAAAACCGGTCCCTACTAGTGTCAAATATGGTCCACAAACACAAGGTGAGCATTACTCACCCACTCAGCCTTTTTCAGCACTTAATTTAGCACCAAAAAATAAGTTGCAAGGTTCAGATATGTGGGGTGGCACAATGGCAGACCAGCTGTTATGTCGTATCGCTTTCCATCAGTTAAATTATGAGGGAATTTATACTCCACCATCAGAAAACGGTACGCTTGTTTTTCCTGGTAACCTCGGTATTTTTGAATGGGGCGGTATTTCTGTTAATCAAGATAGACAAGTCGCGGTAATGAACTTTATTACCTTGCCTTTTATCTCAAAACTTTATTTAAAAGATCCTCAAGACAGTCAAGCAATTGACGCAGGCCACGGAGAGCAAGGTTTACAACCCATGACGGGAACACCTTATAGTGTTGATATTCATCCATTCTTATCACCACTAGGATTACCTTGTAAACAACCCCCTTGGGGATTTGTTGCTGGTGTTGATTTAACAAAAAATGAGCTTGTTTAGCAACAACGATTTGGCACCATTAGGGATAGTTTGCCTAATTTAGTGGAATTACCACCATTAAAAATTGGTGTTCCTGGGCTAGGAGGCGCTATCTCAACCGCAGGTAATGTGATGTTTGTTGCTGCTTCTCAGGATAATTATATTCGAGCATTTAATGTGACGAATGGCAAAATGTTATGGGAAGCACGATTACCCGCAGGTGGACAAGCAACGCCAATGACCTACTCTATTGGAGGCAAGCAATATGTGGTCATTATGGCCGGCGGACATGGTTCATTTGGTACTAAAATGGGCGATAGCTTAGTGGCCTATGGGTTACCTGATAATTTATAGCTTTAAGTTATCAACAATATCAGGCGATTGTTATTTTCAATCGCCTTTTTATTATTTGCTAACACTCACAACCTAGCTTAATCAACTAATACCCGTTGATTGGTTGCTCCCCATAAAATTGACATTTCGGTAAACAATGCACCACTGATATCTTCAATTTCTTCTGCGGTAATTTCGCTATTACCTTGTTTGCCAAAAAATACAACTTCATCACCTGGTTTGATATTGTTAAGACTGGTAATATCAACCATAACGGTATTCATTGATGTTTTTCCTAAAACAGGTACGCGTTGCCCAGCAATTAACGCATGCCCCGCATTACTAAAAACGCGACGGTAACCATCTGCATAACCTACAGGAATATTGGCTAGTACTGAGTCACGTTTTAATGTGTAAGTACGATCATAACCAACCGTATTACCTTTAGGATAATAATTAATTGAAGCAATGTTGGATTTAAAGGTCATCACACGTTTATAGTCTGTACTCGCAATGGTATCACCATAAAAAATACCTCCCACACGTACCATATCCAGCCATGACTCAGGCACGGTAATTGTCGCAAAGGTATTTGCCATATGTAATGTGACATTGTTACGCTCTAATCCCATCACCTCTAACACTTGCTGAGATTGTTGCTTAAAACGAGCCAGATCTTCCCTTACTTTATTAGCATCTTCTTCGGGATAATGAGACATAATACCAACCACTTTTAGGTTAGCTAATTGAGAAATTTGTTTTGCTTTTTCAAGCCCAGATTTATTATCGACCTCTAAACCATTACGAGACATGCCACCTGAATTTAATGCTAAATGAATAGGAATGACTTTATTTTGTTGCTTGGCAATAGCATCTAATCTTTTTGCCATATCAAGATCACCAATTAACTCTTCTACGTTATAGTTGGTTGCCTGTGCCATTTCTTGTTCTGTTGCATTACGCACTCGCATTAAACGGCCTTTAAATCCTAAATCACGTACTTCTTTTAATTCTTGGTTATTTGTTACACCAATACATTGCACATTATTTTCTATCATAATTGGGGCAACTAACGATAAATCATGCCCATAAGCATCTCCTTTTAACACTGCACAAAGAGAGGATTGCTTACCTAATAATGATTGGACTTTTTTTACATTAAAGTCGAGTGCGCTTCGTGAAATTTCAATCCATGAATTATTGACAATAGCAGGCTGAGCTTGAGCCACTTGAGTTGCTGGTGGATTATAATTTACAGGCTGTTGGCAAGCAGTAATAACGAAAAGTGGTAATAACGCAAGATATCGAATAGCTAAAGACATCTTCTTTCTTCCTTAGTGATTATGATGTTAAACCTATTTTTATAATTAATTAGGCACAAAAATATACACATAGTGAATATTCACTTAGGATAATAGCATTATTATTCAGATAATAAATATAAAAATTCATCTCTGCATAAATACCAAGTAAGAGAGAGGATTTAAATACACTATTTCTACCAAAAAAATGCCCGACTGGTTAAAAAGTCGAGCATTTATTAAAATTCCACTAATAAGTAATATCAACGTCGGTAATATTAACGAACAATAATCCCTAATAGAATACCAATCACACCGAAGTCTGCATCACTAAATGTGGTATTGGCAATACCAATATCACCAAGTACAGGTAATAAAAATACGGGTAAGAAAGTAATCAATAAACCTTGAGCAAAAGCACCTAAAATAGCACCTCGGCGTCCCCCTGTGGCGTTACCAAATACGCCTGCAGTTGCACCCACAAAGAAATGAGGTACCACCCCAGGTATAATGACAGTCCAATCTAAAGCATAAAGAATAAACATGCCAATGACACCCGCTGCAAAACTACTCAGAAAACCGACTAAAACGGCATTAGGTGCATAAGGAAATACGACGGGACAATCAAGCGCAGGTTTTGCATTGGGGACTAACTTATCAGAAATGCCTTTAAATGCAGGAACAATCTCTGCAATCACCATACGCACACCTTGTAGGATAATATAAACACCTGCCGCAAAGGTGATGGATTGCATTAAGGAGAACATAAACCAGTTTTTACCACCACTAACTTCACGAACAAAAGTGTCACCGGCAAATAAACACGTAATAATAAAAATTATGCCCATGGTGAAAGCGATCGCAACTGGCGTATCACGCAAAAAGAGTAAACTCTTAGGTACATTCATCTCTTCCGTTGAATGCGCTTTATTGCCAAATTTACTACCAATAAAACCAGATACAACATAGGAAATAGTAGAGAAATGGCCTAATGCGACATCATCAGAGCCGGTGATCTTTTTCATATAAGGATGTGCAATGGCTGGGAAAAATACCATTGATACCCCAACAACTAATGAACCTACTGCAACTAATACCGCCCCTTCTAAACCCGCTGTTGCCAAAATCACCGCGACCATCATCGACATAAATAAAGTGTGGTGACCCGTTAAGAAAATATATTTCCACGGTGTTAAGCGTGCAATTAATATATTGATTAACATGGCAAAGAACATAATCAGTGCCATCTCTTTACCAAAGCTTTTTTGTGCAATAGAGACAATGGCTTCGTTATTAGGTACAACACCTTGAATGCCAAATGCATGTTGGAAAATCGTTGAGAAATCACCAAGCGAGTTAATGACTAAACCTGCCCCCGCACCTAAAATAACAAAACCCATAATGGTTTTAACGGTGCCCTTAATACATTCTGTCGCAGGTTTTTTCTGAGCAATTAAACCAATCAATGCGATTAAACCCACTAATATAGCAGGCTCTGAAAGCACATCGCTCATTAGAAAGCGGAAAAAGTCCATACTAGGCTCCTTATAGCGCGCCTAATTCACGTAATGCGGTCGAAAGTTTCTCTTTCATCGCGACTTTATCAATCATATTATCTAAAGAAACAATTTTGCCATTAACCGCTTGAGCATTAAGTTGTTCCGCAATATCACGAGTTCCCACATAAATATCACTCGGTGTCCCTTTTGCCGAACCTAAATCGACATGATCAACATCAGCATTGACGGCCAGATCTTTTAAAATACTTTTGATGCTCATTTCCATCATTAAGCTACTGCCTAAACCATTTCCACATACAACGGTAATTTTCATCATATTCCCCTTGGTTATTTAAAATTGAATTAATAGTGATTAATAACAGCCAATACTTCTGCCTTACTTTTTGCTTGCAACAAAGTGTCTATATCATCTTGGTTATCAAAAAGTTCAGCTAATTTCACAATGGCATTAATATGGCTATCGTTATCTGTTGCCGCTAAAACAATTAAAAGTTTCACCGGATCATTTTCATCAGCACCAAATTCCACCCCTTTTTCGATGATAGTTAATGCTAAAGAGAGCTGATTAACCCCTTCTTCAGGACGTGCATGAGGCATAGCAATACCTGGTCCTAATACATAGTAAGGGCCTATTTGCTCGTGTGATTTATAAATCGCATCAACATAACGAGGCTCAATACAACCTTTGTCAATTAATGGCTGACAGGCGATTTTAATTGCTTCACGCCAATCTTTGACTTGTGGGATCACTTGTACCACATCCGGTGTTAATAATGTTTTAAGCATATTTATAACCTCAGTAAGGTGCTTTTTTGATCTCTGTATTAAGGATAATAATCACTAATGGTAGCGCTATCTAGATAGATTATGTGTAATTGTGATAGCGCTATCATTTTGATGAAATGTTAATTGCGAACAAGTGCAACAATTGACACTGTATTGTTTCTGCAGAGTGAGAAAATTTCAGGTAGGATCTGCGAATTAAAAATAAAGCCGAATAAATCTGATCACGATGATAAAAACACGTAAACGCCGAAATACAGGTCGCGTCACTTTACAAGAAGTTGCTAAACATGCCGGAGTCGGTTCAATGACCGTATCTCGCGCATTGCGTACACCTGAATTAGTGTCGGATAAATTAAGAGAAAAAGTTAACCAAGCAGTGGCAGAGTTGGGATATATCCCCAATGCCTCAGCAGGGGCCTTAGCTTCCGCTCAAAGCCATATTATTGCTGTACTACTGCCCTCTTTTACTGATAAAGCCAGTGCTGATTTTATGCAATCATTGCAGCAGATCCTCAGCCGTCATCATTATCAAATATTAGTGGGATGTTATGAATATCAGCTCCATAAAGCAACTGATGTGATTAATATGCTATTACAGAGTAACCCTGCCGCATTAGTTGCCTTTGGCTCCCAATTAAGTGATGTACAGTTCTTACATATCAGTAATGCCAATGTGCCTGTTGTCAGTGTCGCGAGTCAATCTAATGAGCAATCTGCAATAAGTATTGATTGCGGTTATGAAAAGGCAGCGTTTGATTTAACCCATTATTTAATTCAGCAAGGTAAACGTTGTGTCGGCTATGTTGGTGCGCTGCAAGGACAGCGTTTACACCACCAGCAAATTACTGGTTGGTCGCGTGCTTTATTAAAAAATTATTTAAATGCTGAGCAAAGTGTTACTACGCCCGACCCCGCTTCTATGGCATATGGTCGACAAGCATTAACAGAGATTTTATTACATCAGCCCGAACTAGATGCCGTTATTTGTAGCCATGAGAGTATTGCTTTGGGAATGATGTTTGAGTGCCAACGAAGATTAATTAAAATTCCCCAAGATCTCGCTATCGCCTGCTTAGAAGGCTCTGAAAATAGCGCCCAAATAGCACCTTCCCTGACATCTATACATTTTAATTACCATAAAATAGGTAAAGAGGCAGGTAAGCACCTAATTGCACTATTGCAACATTTACGTGATGAGGTTGATAACGCTATGTTTGAAAATACCGTTATCAACTATGCTTATCGTTTAGAACTCGGACAAAGTACCCCTTAGTCAGTGGTTTCTTTTGTGTCCAAGCGAGTACTATTATTTCGCGTTAACCATAGAGAGAGTGCTTTAAGTGAATCAGGGGTAAATTCATCACAACGTTCAGTGATTTCTAAGGGAGTAAGCCAGCATACTTCCTCGATTTCTTCTGGCTGTAATGCAAATGGTCCATGTGATACACAACTAAATAAGCTTCCCCAAACGCGGCAACTCTCATCGTCATAATAGAATTGTCCATGTTCGGCAAAAGGAACCCCGGCAATACCTAGCTCTTCCTCTGCTTCACGACGTGCACTTTCGAGTGCATTTTCACCTTGTTGTACTACACCACCCGCGGTTGCATCTAACCAACCTGGATAGAAATCTTTTGTTTCAGTACGGCGTTGTGCCAAAATTTTTCCCATGCCATCGTGCACGACAATATAAGTTGCTCGGTGACGTAGGTTTTCTGCTCGCATTTGTTGACGTGTTGCTTGTGCAACAACTTCATTTTTTTCATCAACAATATCAACCCACTCGACCACTGCCGTATTTTCTTGTTCCATCCTCAACAAACCTTTTTTAATCGATGCTAAACGATCGTAATTTTTATCCTGAATATACCAAAATCACCATATTTCACCACTATAATAATCATAGGTAATTTGCTTTATTCATCTTGCGATTTTTTGCTTTTTATGATGTTACTAGGCAGACTGTAAAATATACGCTATTGAATATCACCTTATTGCGGAGGTTTTATGATCGATCTTTATTATGCAAACACCCCGAATGGCCAAAAAATTACGCTTTTCCTCGAAGAAGTCGCCATGCCTTATACTTTGCATCATGTTGATATTGGCAAAGGTGATCAATTTAAACCCGAATTTTTAGCTATTTCACCCAATAATAAAATTCCTGCTATTGTCGATAATGCTCCCGCTGACGGTGGTGAACCACTCTCTATTTTTGAATCAGGTGCTATTCTTATCTATTTAGCAGAAAAAAGTGGCAAATTACTTAGCCATGATCTGCGAGAAAAAATGACCCAACTACAGTGGCTATTTTGGCAAGTGGGGGGATTTGGTCCTATGCTTGGACAAAATCATCACTTTACGCGTTACGCCCCTGAAAAAGTACCTTACGCAATCGATCGTTATACAAAAGAGACCGAGCGTTTATATCAGGTGTTAGAGAGCCGACTCGCTCAATCTCCTTATCTTGGTGGAAACGATTATAGCATTGCTGATATAGCCACCTATACTTGGGCTCGTTACCATGACACACATCATATTGATCTAGCAGATTATCCTGCGGTAGAAAAATGGCTAAATACAATAAGCCAACGTCCAGCAGCCAAAAAACTGTTTGGTTAGTGACTAATCTCACCTATCAGGATGATACAACCTTAATTAGGATAGAGTAATCAGGAGGATGGTGATGAACATACTTATCACAGGTGGAACCGGATTAATTGGCAGAGCACTTATCTGCCAACTCGCATTAGATAAACATAATATTACCGTACTTTCCCGTTCGCCACAGAAAGTCTACTCTCATTTCTGTAATGAAATGGCGTGTTGGACTCATTTAGATGATAAAGAAAACTTAAACCAATTTGATGCAGTGATTAATCTTGCTGGAGAACCAATTGCAGACAAACGCTGGACACCGGAGCAAAAACAAACGTTAGTTAATAGTCGATGCAAATTAACCCAAAAGCTGGTGGATTTAATAAAAGCCAGCGACTCTCCCCCTGGTGTTTTAATTTCTGGCTCTGCGGTGGGTTTTTATGGTGATCAAGGTGAAAATAATGTCACTGAAGAGACGCCACCTAAGGATGAATTTACTCATCAACTCTGTGCCAAATGGGAAAATATTGCACTCGATGCACAAACGCCATTAACACGGGTGTGTTTGCTACGTACTGGTATTGTACTCTCTACAAAAGGAGGGGCATTACCTAAAATGAGCCCGCCTTTTAAATTAGGTTTAGGTGGAAAATTAGGTAATGGTAAGCAATATATGCCATGGATACATATTGATGATATGGTCAATGCCATCGTATTTTTACTTAATAATAACAATACCCAAGGCGCCTTTAATCTGACAGCCCCTCATCCAGTACAAAATAAAGCATTTACCACGACTTTAGCTCACGTACTGAAACGCCCTGCATTTATGACGGTTCCTGCCACAATATTAAAATTAATGATGGGAGAAAGTGCCACATTAGTTTTAGGTGGGCAACAAGCGTTTCCTAAGAAACTGCTCGATGCAGGATTCAGCTTTCGTTACCCACAACTGGAAGGCGCTTTAGAAGATATTATTCGCCATAAAAAATAGTCACTCGTCACACAGGGGATCAACGGGCAGATTTATCCCCTTGCCAACGCTGAAAAAGATCATCCGGCAAGTCAATGTCAAATTGATCAAGCACTCGATTTACTGTCTGATTAACAATGTCATCGATCGTTTTAGGCTGAAAATAAAATGCAGGTACTGGTGGCATAATGATGGCACCAAGCTCTGCAGCTTGAGTCATTAAACGTAAGTGCCCTAAATGTAACGGTGTTTCGCGTACACACAGCACTAATTTACGTCCTTCTTTTAACACGACATCAGCGGCACGTGTCACTAACGTATCAGTATAGCTATGTACAATACCGGAGAGGCTTTTAATCGAACAAGGTAAAATAACCATACCATTGACCCGAAACGAGCCTGAAGAGATAGTCGCCCCTATATCTCGATCGTCATAAATAATATCAGCTAAAGCATGAATATCTTTGAGAGAATAATCCGTTTCTAATGAAATGGTACGACGCGCCGCTTGACTGATCACCAAGTGAGTTTCTACGGATGGCACGGATTTAAGTATTTCTAATAAACGAATACCATAAATTGCGCCACTGGCACCTGTTAGCCCGACAATCAGCTTTTTCATTATAATCCTCAGAATATATATCTTTGTTAATCATTATGATGATTAACCCTCAAAAAACAAGCGCCGATGTAGTGTTACGCTAGCATCGACGCTTGATAAAGGTGACTATTTTAACGGAAAATTATCCTTCGTTATAGATTTCTAAGTTCTCAGCTTCATGTTGATCACGAATTTTATGTTCATCATCACGACGTAAATTTTCAAGGTAATCTAAATAGCCTTGATCAATATCTTTTGTGATATAGACACCATCAAATACAGAGCATTCGAATTGGTTGATATCTGGATTTTCTTCTTGAACAGCAGCGATTAAATCAGAGAGATCTTGAAAAATAAGTCCATCAGCACCAATCAGTTTACGTATTTCATCCACTTCACGCCCATGAGCAATTAATTCATTGGCATTAGGCATATCAATACCATAAACATTAGGGAAACGCACTTCTGGAGCGGCTGAGGCAAAATAAACTTTTTTAGCCCCCGCTTCTCTCGCTAACTCAACAATTTGCTCTGATGTTGTGCCACGTACGATAGAGTCATCGATAAGTAACACATTTTTATCGCGAAATTCTGCACGGTTGGCATTTAGTTTACGACGTACTGATTTGCGACGCTCTTGCTGGCCGGGCATAATAAAAGTACGTCCAACATAACGATTCTTCACAAAACCTTGTCGATAAGGTTTATTTAAGATGTGGGCAATTTCTAATGCAATATCACAAGAAGTTTCAGGAATAGGGATCACCACATCTATTTGTAAATCTTCCCACTCTTTAGCAATTTTAGCGCCGAGCTTTTGCCCCATACGTAGACGGGTGTTATATACGGAAATTTTATCAATAAAAGAGTCTGGGCGCGCAAAATAAACATACTCAAATAGACAAGGCACTAATTGCGGATTTTCAGCACATTGACGGGTAAACAGTTGTCCTTGCTCTGTGATATAAACAGCCTCACCGGGTGCTACATCACGCAAGAATTCAAATCCTAGTGTATCTAGAGCGACACTTTCAGACGCAACCATATACTCACTGCGTCCATCTTCTAAAGTACGTTTGCCTAACACTAAAGGACGAATGCCATAAGGATCACGAAAAGCTAATAAGCCGTGGCCGATGATCAAAGCAACGCAAGCATAAGCGCCACGTAATTTTTTATGCATAGCCGCAACAGCGGTAAAAATATTATCTGGCTCTAGCGGAAAATGATCGAAGCGATCTAATTCATACGCTAGCACATTGAGTAAAATTTCGGAGTCTGAGGTGGTATTGATATGTCGACGAGCAGTTTCAAATAATTGACGACGCAGCAAATGCGCATTGGTTAAATTACCATTATGTGCAAGTGTGATCCCAAAAGGTGAGTTAACATAAAAAGGTTGCGCTTCTGATGCACTCGAACTGCCCGCGGTTGGATAACGTACATGTCCTATTCCGATAGTTCCTTTTAAACGCAACATATGACGCGTTTCAAAGACATCTTTCACCAGCCCATTTGCTTTGCGTAGACGAAAACCGTTATTCTCATCAATTGTTGCAATGCCTGCTGCATCTTGACCTCGGTGTTGTAACACCGTTAACGCATCATAAATCGATTGGTTTACTGGATTAACTCCAGCGATACCGACAATACCGCACATGAAAAGATCCTCATCAGCCAGACGGAGAGGTTACATTTTCTCCGACACGAAACTTGACGCATTTTGTAGGTAGTCAAAGAACCACCTAATAATATGGTTGAATTGAGGAATAAGCTCAGAACGTTGCCAATCGGCACTGTCTGCCATAGGAGTAAAAGCACCCAAGACAAAAAGTAACGCTGATACAATCAGCACACCTCTTGAAGCCCCGAAACAGATCCCCAACACACGATCTGTACCTGATAACCCTGTGCGTTGAACAAGAGAGCTAATCACATAATTAATCACCGCACCGACAATTAGCGTTGCAATAAACAGTGTGACAATCGCAATCCCGTTACGAACCAGCTCATCTTCAAACCGAGTAAAATAGACGGCTAGATAAGGATAAAACTGACTTACAACAAAAAAACCACAACCCCAGGTGATAAGTGATAATGCTTCACGAACAAAGCCACGGATCAGGCTAACTAATGCAGAAAAACCGATAATGGCAATAATGGCGTAATCTATCCAGACCATAAATCTCTATCCAATAACGATGCCCCGCATTAATACGGTAGCATTCTAACAGAAAACGAAAACGTTTGCGTAACCCTAATTTTCGATAATTTTAAAATAATTTACGGCGACATGAAAAATCATAATCGCCGCAATAAGTTAACACCTTGTTACTTCACTCATCTGATGTCTCATCAACATAGTTATGGTTTATAGGCTCTTACTTCACCTTGCAGGCCTGTTAGCTTTTTAAGGCGAGGTAACATCGCCTGTAACTCTGCTTTTGAGGCATTAGGCCCAATATAGATACGTGTCACTTTTCCTGAAACAGGGCGAGCAGGCACGGTATATACTGGATAACCGGAGAG
This sequence comes from Proteus sp. MB838, assembly GCF_054767435.1. NCBI lineage: Bacteria > Pseudomonadati > Pseudomonadota > Gammaproteobacteria > Enterobacterales > Morganellaceae > Proteus > Proteus sp. MB838. The sequence continues at coordinate 38,184 of NZ_BAABMO010000029.1, read as the reverse complement.
ATGCATTTTTGCAATAATTTCTTCAACTTTCGCCGCATTTTTCAAGGCACCTAACTGCACAACCCAAGCCTCACCTTTCGGCGCGGTTGTTTCTGATACCGCCGGTGGCGGAGTAGTTGGTGGCTCTACAGGCGGATTAACCACTTTAGGTGGCTCAACAACCGGTGTTGATGGCGCTACTTGAGGCTCCGATACTTCAGGAGTAGAAACTTGAGGCTGTTCAACCCCCGTCACCGCTTCAGAGATCATCGCCTCAGAAGCACCCTCTGATGGCGTTGACGGTGTTGTGGTTTGCTCAATCGGCGCTATTGATTCAATATCTTGCTCATCACCGGGTTTGGGGACTAAAGGAATAGAGGCAAATTGGTCTTCGTTATATTTCTTATCGCCGTCAAATAATGTAGGAAGAAAAATAACCCCTACCGCCACAAGAACAACGGCTCCGACTAAGCGATTTTGAAATTTACTTGCCACTCGCACTCTCCTTTTCCAATAGTTCCATTACATGAGCAACGGTATGGAATGATCCACATACAACCACAATATCATTTTTTTGCGCCTCAGATATTGCTTGTTGCCATGCTTGCTCGACACTATCAAATACTGCCGGATAGTCGAGGTGCTGAGCTAATACCTGGGCTGATGCGCCACGAAACTCATTCAATGGCGCAACATACCACTGATCGGCTTGAGGGGATAAACACGCTAATGTACCCGCAATATCTTTATCACCCAGCATACCAACAACAATGCGCACTTTGGTATCAGAATAACGCGGTAATTGCGCCAGTTTTTCGGCTAAATATCCAGCAGCATGCGGATTATGAGCAACATCAAAAATAACTAATGGATGCTGCGAAATTATCTGAAAACGTCCCGGCAACTGAGCTTTACTCATTCCCTCAACAATACTTTGATGGGTGATCCCTTGACTCACTTTATCATTGGTTTTCAATAAGCAGCGTATCACTGCCATTGCCGTACCTGCGTTGGCTAAGGGAATATTAGGGATGGGAAGTTTTTCAAACTGCTTATCTGCACTACGCCAATGCCAGTGATCACCATCAATAGAAAATGACCAATCAACACCACGACGAAATAATTTAGCCTGTTTCTGCTGCGCGACTTGTGCAATAGAAAGTGGCATATCTGGCTCGCCTACAACAGCATAGTGATTTTTACGGAAGATACCGGCTTTTTCATGACCAATATGCTCTCTATCAGCCCCTAGCCAATCGGTATGATCAAGGGCAATACTGGTGATAGCTGCAATATCAGCATCAACAATATTGGTTGCGTCTAAACGCCCCCCTAACCCAACTTCAAGAATAACCACATCAAGTTGAGCTTGTTGAAATAGTTTCAATGCCGCGAGTGTACCGTATTCAAAAAAAGTCAGCGAAATATCGCCTCTGGTTTGCTCTATTTCAGCAAATACTTGACAAAAATCAGCTGGTGAAAGCTCTTTACCTTGAATGCGAACACGCTCGGTATAATGGACAAGATGAGGTGAACTATAAACCCCCACTTTCAATCCTGAAGCCATCAAAATTGACTCGAGCATATGGCAAGTGGTTCCTTTACCATTAGTACCCGATACAGTGATAACTTTAGGGGCAGGACGTAATACATTCAGTAATTGACCTACCTTGCCCACGCGCTCAAGTCCCATATCAATAGCACTTGAGTGTAAGTGTTCAAGATAAGAAAGCCACACCGACAAAGGCGATGTGGCTTGAGGAGCAGTTATGATATTAGACATCTTCTTTTTTATTCGTTTCGATGTTAATTTCTGGCTCATTGTCAGAAGATTCGATGTCATCAGCGATCATTTCTTCGCCTAGCAGTTCATCTTCGTCTTTCGCTAAATCATACTGAGTCAGCTTAGCCAGTAATTCAGCTAGCTCATCACGCATTTCAGGACGACGAACTATCATATCTATCGCCCCTTTTTCTAGCAGGAATTCACTACGTTGGAAACCCGCGGGTAATTTCTCACGTACAGTTTGTTCAATAACACGTGGACCGGCAAAACCAATCAAGGCTTTCGGCTCAGCAACATTAATATCACCTAACATTGCTAAACTTGCAGAAACCCCACCCATAGTAGGATCGGTCATCACTGAGATATAAGGTAAACCACGCTCTTGCATTTTAGCTAATGCGGCACTGGTTTTTGCCATTTGCATTAATGACATCAATGCTTCTTGCATACGTGCACCACCACTTGCAGAGAAGCAAATCAGTGGACAATTATCTTCTAATGCTTGTTCAACCGCACGAACAAAACGCGCACCCACAACAGACGCCATGGAGCCGCCCATAAATGCAAATTCAAAAGATGCGGCCACAACAGGCATTTCTTTTAACGTACCTTTCATCACCACTAGGGCATCTTTTTCATGGGTTTGTTTCTGAGCCGCAGCAATTCTGTCTTTATATTTTTTAGAGTCGCGGAATTTCAGAATATCTTTAGGCTCTAACTCACTGCCCAGCTCAGTCGTGCTTCCTGTATCAAGAAAAGTTTCTAAGCGACGGCGTGCTGAAATACGCATGTGATGATCACATTTGGGGCACACTTCTAAATTACGCTCTAATTCTGCGCGGTAAAGTACTTGCCCACAGCTATCACATTTTGTCCAAACCCCTTCTGGGATATTGGCTTTACGTGAACTCGTGATATTGCTTTTATTAAGAATTTTTTCAATCCAGCTCATTAACGGACCTTTTCGTCTGAATCTGACCTTCGCCAGTTTATACTCGTCATATTTTAAGTTGCAGCATGTTGACTGCGTTTAATTGCACAAGTCACCTACTTTGTCGGTGTGCTTTTCGTGCTGCATTCACTTATCGCCTAGCTACAACCCTAATTATTTAGAGCAGATTATTGTGAACATGTTAACTCACAATATACTGGCTATGTGGTTAGCAAAGTTTATGATGATACCGCTTACTGAATTTCAGCGCATCTCTTTATTATTGCTATTCTACGGCAAAAGCTAATGATAACTGCTCAAACCTCTTGGTTATCACTCTCTTTTTTGGCCTTTGCACTCGCTCTACGATGGCGTATCACCTCGATAACACCTGGTAAAATAGAAATAACAATAATGGCAACAATTAGCAATTTTAAGTTCTTTTGAACAATATCTAAGTCACCAAAAAAGTATCCAGCATAAGTAAATAGCAGTACCCATGCAATGGCACCCGTAACATTATAAAAAGCAAAATGACGATATGACATTTTGCCCATTCCTGCAACGAATGGCGCGAAAGTTCGGACAATCGGCACAAATCTTGCCAAAATTATCGCTTTACCACCATGTTTTTCATAGAAAGCATGGGTTTTATCTAAGTATTCTCGTTTAAAGATACGTGAATTGGGATTACTAAAGAGTTTTTCACCAAAAATGCGCCCAATAGAATAGTTAACCGCATCACCTAAAATCGCAGCGAAAAGCAGTAAGAGAACCATTAGGTGAACATTAACATCATTGGTATCTAACGCAGATAAAGCCCCCGCAACAAACAGTAACGAATCGCCCGGTAAGAATGGTGTGACAACAAGCCCCGTTTCACAAAAAATAATTAAAAATAGAATGGCATATACCCATGTACCATATTGAGCGACTAACTCGGCTAAATGGACATCAATGTGTAAAATAAAATCAATTAGAAATTTTATTAAATCAGCAAATTGCGTTAATAATTCCATAAATCCTCAGAAAACGGGGTAATTTTATGTTTAAAGTATTTAAAATGGGTTATCTGCTAAAAATAGCGGCCCCATTGCAGGTTTAGGAAGTTCGAAACGTTCAGGGTAATCAACCGAAACAAGATATAAACCATTTGCTTTTGCAGTTGCTGCTGCTTTAGTCCTATCTTTTAAGGCTAATAATTCAGCCATCCAAGTAATAGCCTGATTACCACAGCCAATTTCCAATAGACTCCCCACAATATTTCTTACCATATGATGGACAAAAGCATTGGCTTTTATATCTACCACCACATAATCACCATAGCGTGAAACATTCACATGCATCACATTACGCCAAGGTGTTCTAGATTGGCATTGTACGGCTCTAAACGAGGTAAAATCATTCTCGCCTAATAAACATTGGGCAGCTTGATGCATTCGTTGTGCATCTAGAGGGTAATGGAAATGCGTTACCCCTGAGGATAAAATAGCAGGACGATAGCGATGATTAAAAATCACATAACGATAACGTCTTGCGGTTGCGCTAAATCGAGCATGAAAATCATTCGCTACCGTTTTTACCCAACGAACGGCAATATCTTGTGGTAAATGGGTATTAACCCCCATCGTCCATGCCGCATCTTTGCGATGAGCCGTTGTCTCAAAGTGCACAACCTGCCCGGTTGCATGAACTCCGGCATCAGTTCTGCCGGCACAAAAAACAGAGATAGGCTCATTTGCTACTTGAGATAACGCTTTTTCTAACCTTTCTTGGACACTACGAACCTCATTTTGACGTTGCCAGCCATAATAGTGGCTACCGTCATATTCAATGCCTAGCGCTATCTTTAATGGTGTACTTTCTGCCACAATCGCAGGCTCACTGATTGACTGCGCTATCACATCAGCACTCTCTTGGTCGTTCATCAGTAAAACTGCTCCTGCACTAATTTTTCAGCCACTTCTACAGCCATTAATGCTCCGCCAAAACGCACGTTATCTGCAACAGACCAAAATTGTAACGCTTCAGGCACACCATAATCATTACGTAAGCAACCTAAGTTCAAGCTAACATTACCGGAGGCATCGGTGACTTGAGTTGGAAAATCATTTTCATCACTAATATTGAGGGAGTCATGTTCTTGTAATGTTTCCCGTGCTTCTTCACTTCCCATTGGACGTGATGTTTCCAACTGCACAGATTGTGCATGACCATAGAAAACAGGCGCTTGTAATGTGGTTACTGAGATAGGTAGTCCATCGTCTTGCAAGATTTTACGGATCTGATCAACCATTTGGCGCTCTTCTTGAATAGAACCTTCATTATCAACTAACAATGGTAAAATATTAAATGCCAGTTGTTTATTAAAGCGACCAAGCTCTGGAGGAACACCGTTCAGTAAACGCGCACTTTGCCCCGCTAATTCATCAACAGCTTGTTTACCAAAACGAGATACTGACATCAAATTTGTCACATTCAAGCGAGTTAAGCCTGCGGCTTCGGTTAATGGATAGATAGCGCGTAACAGTTGGCTTACCATGCTATCAGCAATAGCGATAATATTGCGGTTACGATACTCTGCCAGCATAGATGTATTCACCCCTGGTACAACTAAAGGTACATCCCACTCCATCGCAAATAAACCACTGCAATCAATAACAATACAACCTGAATCTGCTGCAAGTTGTGCGTATTGCGCACTAATCTCAACTGGCGCGGCAAAAAAAGCGAGTTGAATATCCGCCCATTCGATATTATGAATACCTTGTACTGCAACACTTTTACCCTTTACACGGATAGTTTTGCCAATACTGTCTTCACTGGCGATCGCCGTTAATTCGCCAATAGGAAAATCACGCTCTTGCAGAAGCTCTAAAATAGCTTCACCCACAGCACCTGTTGCGCCCACAAGCGCAATATTCCAACCCTCTCCCATAAAATATCCTCCAATACAGTAAAATGTTTAAATAATGTCACGTCTTATTTATGTGTTGCATTAAACCCAATAGCATTGAGTAAGCTCGCCGTTGTCGGGTTATCACATACCACCTGTAATGAAGACCATTCACGACGGACAGGGTAAAACTTACGTAGCTTATCAAACTCCCCTTTGATACCGGCAACTTTGCGCAATGGTGCATCATCACGACGTACATCATAGACAAGATGAATAAGCTGTTTGAGTAATGTTTGAGTTAATTCACCTTGTACAGAAATTGTGGAGATCAACGGTTTTGGTAACAGTGTTGATAATTCAACGTGTTGAGGTTGACCAATAAAATCACAATAAGCTTCATAAACCTGCGTTGTTCCTCTCGCCTTCCCTTCTAAGGTATAGCCGGCAATATGTGGTGTTGCGATATCAACTTTATTTAATAACTCAAGAGAAAGATCGGGTTCTGGCTCCCAAACATCTAGAACAACGCGTAACTTTTTACCTTGGTTTAAGGCTGATAATAATGCAGCATTATCAATAATCTCGCCACGGCTTGCATTAATTAAAATACGACCTTCAGGTAAAATATCGAGGTTGCTCTCATTAATTAAATGGTAACTGTTATAACGACCCGATTTATTTAACGGTGTATGGAAAGTCAGGATATCTGCCTGCTTTAATAGCGTTTCTAAAGAATGAAATTGTTCATCATCCCCTCTGTCAGCTCTAGGCGGATCACAAAGTAGTACATTCACACCTAATGCGCGTAAGCGTTTTGCCAGTCTCCCTCCAACATTGCCAACGCCAACAATGCCAACGGTTTTATCTGTTAATTGAAATCCTTCTTGCTCAGCAAACACCATCAACGCAGAGAAGACATATTCAACAACAGCGATCGCATTACAACCTGGCGCAGATGAAAACGCTATTTTTTGTTGCTCTAGCCATGCTGTATCAACATGATCAAAACCTGCCGTTGCGGTGCCGACAAATTTTACCGGTTTGCCCGCTAATAGTGATGCATTGACTTTAGTAATCGATCTCACCATCAATGCATCAGTATCATCAAGCTCTTCAATAGGTAAAGGGCGACCCGGTACAGCTTTTACTTCGCCTAATTGGCAAAAAAGCTGCTGCGCATAAGGCATGTTTTCATCAACCAGAATTTTCACGGTGTTATCTCACTGATTTGTTTTTTATGTGTGTAAACAAAGGATCAAAAATAAAATTAAGCGGTCTATTTTGCCACTTATTCCAAGTAAAGCCTATTATTGACGATAAAAACTGACGCTATTTTAAGTAAATATATGAAAAGAAACCTTAACCATTGGGTAAGCGACGAAATCTTTCTGGTGTTGTTCCAGCAAATTGCTGAAACATGGCAATAAATGAGGATGATGAGCTATATCCAACATCAAAGGCCACATCATTAACACTTTTTCCTTGCTCTAACAAAGAGATAGCATGTAAAAAACGTAATCGCTTACGCCATTCACTAAAAGACATGCCTAACTCTTGCTGACAACGACGTGATAAGGTTCTTTCTGAGGTATAACGTTTTTTTGCCCATAATTCTAATGAGGTATTATCAGCAGGATTTTGCTCTAATGCTGCCAAAACGGGTGCTAACAGCTTATCTTTTGAGGAAGGTAAATAGGTATGGTGAATAGGAGATACTTTTAGTTGGTCTATTAACACTTGAGATAAACGTAGATCTTCTTTTGTTTGCGGTTTACAAACGCCACGACGGAAGAAATCGGCAAAAATCGTCGAAAAAATAGGACTTAGTTGAATAAGACAGGGTTTATCCAATAAACCTTCACACCAACTGGGTGCAATATCTAGCACCTTAAAAGATAAGGTTTTTTTATTGTAGCTTGCGTGCCCTACTTTTTCAGGGATCCATACACTAAATTCAGGTGGCGCTAAAAAACGCTGCCCGCCAGCTTCTAAATCCATTACTCCAGAGATCACATAAAGCAATTGACCAAACTCATGTTGATGATAACGAAATTCAGTTTCTGCAAGCAATTGCTCATCACGAAAACGGACCGTATCTGGATCAGAGAGTAACCACTGCATCTCTTTTTGTTGTTCAATTGTCATCTTAATGTTGCTCTTTTATCGTTTTGTCTTTATTGGTCTATCGGTTGTCTGCTTTTCATTATATATATCTAATCAGACAGGCTTACAATAGCCATCTGGTTTAAAAATAGATGTGAGAATAATGAAAAGTATAATCTTCCCGCTGTTAGCGGTACTTATTTGGTCAATTAATGCGGTTGTCAATAAAGCGGCAACATCTGTGATAGATCCAGCCGCTATCTCATTTTATCGCTGGTTCTTAGCATTTTTACTGATGACGCCGTTTCTGTTAGTCCCTGTTTGGCATCATCGTAAAACCGTAAAACAATATTGGTGGAAATTATTTATTCTCGGCGCATTAGGTATGGGGTTATATCAAAGTTTAGCTTACTATGCGGCTTATTATGTGACAGCAACCTTTATGGGAATATTGAATTCACTTATTCCATTATTAACCGTTATTATTAGTATTTTTGTACTGCGTGTCGTGCCTACTGTAGGGATTGCACTCGGAACTATTTTATCTATTAGTGGGCTTGTCTGGTTAGTCAGCCACGGTGATCCTTCACAACTCCTTTCTCAAGGTTTAGGACGTGGTGAATTAATGATGTTTATCGCATCAACTGCCTATGCATTTTACGGAGTACTTACCAAACGTTGGTCAATTCCTTTACCTAATTGGCAGTCTCTATATGTACAAATAGGTTTTGGTGTTTTATTACTAATACCTAATTTTCTTACCGCAGAAAGTATTGCATTAACAAAAGATAATGTTGGATTAGTTATTTTTGCAGGGGTTGGCGCCTCTATTTTAGCGCCTTATCTGTGGATCTTAGGTGTAATGAAATTAGGTGCAAATACAACCTCTATCTTTATGAATTTAATTCCTCTATTTACCGCAATGATCGCTGTAGCGGTGCTAGGTGAAGAGATGCACAGTTATCATTTTATTGGCGGAGGCGTTATTTTATTGGGAATATTCTTAGTACAAAAACTAAGAGCACCACTGAATTTCCGTCGTCAATCTGTCACAAAAAAAGCAGATTGTCAGCAGGAGATGTGAGTCAATGTCAGCTAGACTATAAATAAAAAAATACCGGCTAAGCAATTAGCCGGTCACTTTGCTCCCCTAGTTTTTATAAATAAAAACCAAGGCAAGAAAATCAAAGTATAAAATATAAAGTAATACAAGTATCCGTTGCAAACATTACCAACTTTTATATTAAATATCTCCTGCTTATTTAATATAAAATAATCCAGATCAATTTTTCCCCTCACCTTTTTAATGCTATCGATATTTTCATTAAGTTAACTATTTATAAAATAAAGGATTTAATCTATAAAATTAGTTTTTAATTAAATGATTGATTTAAAACTATAGTGAAAACAACTAATTTTAAACAATTAGATAGTTATTTTATCTATTGGTTCTGTATGATAAAAAAATGACAATCAATAAGATTGTGCTTTAATAATATTTACAGCATTTTTTTAACATAGTTTTCTATAAAACCAAAAGGATCTTTATTTATTTTGCAGAACAAATTTATTTATACAAAAAATAAAAAAGCAGTCACTTATTATAAGCAACTGCCTTTATCATTTATACAAGGAAAACTAAGTATAACTAACTATTTCTTATACTTACTCATCACAAGTGAAGCATTAGTGCCACCGAAACCAAAGCTATTTGACATCACTGTATCTAGTTTTTGCTCTGTTGGTTTGGTAATGATATTCATACCATCCGCTTTATCATCAAGCTCTTCAATATTAATACTTGGTGCGATAAAACCATGCTCTAACATCAGTAAACTGTAAATGGCTTCATGAACACCTGCAGCCCCTAATGAGTGACCTGTCATTGCCTTAGTTGCAGAAATAGCCGGTGTTTTAGTTCCAAAAACTTCAGCAATCGCTTCAAGCTCTTTTAAATCACCCACAGGCGTTGATGTGCCATGAGTATTGATATAATCGACATGATCAATACCTTGCATTGCCATTTGCATACAACGTACGGCACCTTCTCCCGATGGAGCAACCATGTCAGCACCATCAGATGTTGCACCATAGCCGACAATTTCAGCGTAGATATGCGCACCACGTGCTAATGCGTGCTCTAATTCTTCAACAACCACAATACCGCCACCACCAGCGATAACGAAACCATCACGGTTTTTATCATAGGTACGAGAAGCTTTGGCTGGTGTATCATTATATTTTGTTGAAAGTGCCCCCATAGCATCAAACTCACAGGTCATCTCCCAACTTAGCTCTTCACCACCACCGGCGAAAACCACATCTTGTTTACCTAATTGAATTAATTCAACCGCATGACCAATACAGTGTGCTGATGTTGAGCAAGCTGAACTAATTGAATAGTTAACGCCTTTAATTTTAAACGGAGTAGCTAAACAAGCTGATACACCAGACGCCATTGCACGAGTTACCATATAAGGACCTACACCGCGTAGACCTTTAGCTCTCATGCCGTCCGAACCTTGTACTTGGTTACGAGGAGAACCACCACCGGAGCCGACAACTAAACCAGAACGAATGTTAGAAACTTGATCTTCTGTTAGACCTGAATCTTCAATCGCTTGTTGCATAGATAAATAGGCATAAACCGATGCATCACTCATAAAACGGCGGATTTTACGGTCAATAAGACCTTCAGTATCAAGCTTAACATTACCCCAAATGTGGCTACGTAGCCCCATCTCTTTAAATTCTTCTGAGAAAGTTATCCCGGAACGGCCTTCTTTTAAAGAGTCCAGCACTTCTTGCTGGTTATTACCAATGCTCGAAACAATACCCAGACCCGTGATCACTGCGCGCTTCATTTATACCTCTTTACAATAATAGTTGTAGCTGCGGGATTTCTGAATAGCACTTTAGCGTACACTTGTACGCTGAACAAGTCCGATCAGGATCTTTTTTACAAAAATGCAGATAATATGAAAAATCTCTGCGTACTCAAAAGGTGGAAGATGCTTAAGAACAGCGTTAAGATAGCCCATTATTTTTGGTAAAATACAGGTAGTTCCGTGAATAACACTGCTATAAATACCGCCTCTTTAAGTTGGAATGAACTTGGTACTCCGATTTCAAAACAGTTTGATGACATCTATTTTTCCAACCAAGATGGTCTTGAAGAAACTCGACATGTATTCCTACATGGAAATCATTTTCCATCTCGTTTTGGTACACATGTACGCTCTGAGTGTGTTATAGCAGAAACCGGATTTGGCACAGGATTAAACTTTTTAACACTGTGGCAAGCCTTCGAGCAATTTCGTCATCACTCACCTGATGCGCCATTAAAGCGTTTACATTATGTCAGTTTTGAAAAATTTCCTCTGACTAAAGCTGATTTGCAAACAGCCCATAGCCATTGGCCAGAACTAGCACAATATTCAACAGCGCTTTGTGCACAGTGGCCTTTACCTATTGCCGGTTGTCATCGTCTTATTCTTGCTAATGGCGCGATAACGCTTGATTTATGGTTCGGTGATATCAATACATTACTGCCACAAACTCGCCAAGCTTTACATAATAAAGTTGATGCGTGGTTTCTTGACGGCTTTGCACCAAGTAAAAACCCACAAATGTGGAGTGAAACATTATTTCAAGCAATGGCAGACTCGATGCGTGAAAATGGCACTTTTGCCACCTTTACCGCAGCTGGGGTAGTAAAACGAGGATTGCAACATGTTGGTTTTGAAATAAAGAAAATAAAAGGCTTTGGTCAAAAAAGAGAAATGTTAACAGGGGTATTTCCCCATCCTCCTGCCAATGCATTTGTTCCCTACTACGCCAGACCTTGTGCTACACAAACAAAAGATATCGCCATTATCGGTGGGGGGATCGCCAGTGCATTAACTGCGCTCGCCTGCTTAAAAAGAGGCGCCAAAGTCACGCTCTATTGTGAAGATACACATCCTGCGGCAAATGCCTCAGGCAATCGGCAGGGTGTGTTATACCCATTACTTAATGGTAAATCTGATGAGTTAGAACACTTTTTCACTAGCGCTTTTTTATATGCCCGCCGTTATTATGATGAGTTAAACCATAATGGCGTCAACTTTTCACATCAATGGTCCGGTGTTGCCCAAGTCATTTATAATGAAAAAGTGCGCAAAAAAATAGCGCGAATAATCGAGCATTCCACACCTTTTTCTCAACTCGCTCATTATGTCCATCAAGATGAAATGAATTCACTTTGTGGATTAGCCATCAACCAAGATGGTCTTTTTTATCCTCAAGCAGGTTGGCTTTCTCCCACAGAGTTAACCACCAATGCATTAAAATACGCACAACAACAAGGTCTCAAGCTACTCTTTGAACATCAAGTCACTCAATTAATCTCACAACAACAGCATTGGCAGTTAGAGGTGACTCACCAAGCAACAACGTATAAAACACAACATGATTGCGTTATTTTAGCTAATGGGCACCGTATTACTGATTTTATACAAAGTGAAAAACTGCCTATCAGTGCAGTAAGGGGTCAAGTTAGCCATATTTCAACGACACCTGATATCGCACAATTAAAAGCGGTGCTCTGCTATGATGGCTATTTTACGCCGGTTGATCCTCAAGATAATCTGCATTGTGTTGGGGCAAGCTTTCGTCGTGATCGACTAGATTTAAATGTTTCAATTGAAGAGCAACAAAATAATCAATGGCACCTCACGCACTGTTTAGCACAATCACCTTGGGCACAGCAGGTAGATTTTAGTGATAACGATGCGCGTGTCGGGATCCGCTGTACAATAAGAGATCACCTTCCTTTATTAGGTGAAGTACCCGATTTTGAAAAATTAGTTGTCGCCTATACGCATTTAGATCGATTTAAGCGTAGAAAGCAAACACCTATTTTGGCACCGAGTTATCATCAGCTTTATATTATTAGTGCATTAGGTTCACGTGGTTTATGCTCTGCACCTTTATCTGCGGAGATCTTAGCAAGCCAAATCTTTGATGAGCCATTTCCTGTAGAAGATAGTGTGTTAAATGCCTTACATCCAAATCGTTTCTGGGTAAGACCATTACTACGCGGAAAAGCTATTGAATTAAAATCATAGGATCAGTCACTGAAATTACGGTTGATATTTAAGTAACTATTGTTTATTGGTTACTTAAATATCTTTATAGTATTTAAATTATAGTATTTAAATTTCACACTTCATCGCACAACGCATTTCTCTCGCAAATCCCCCATGCTCTACTTCATTATCTAAAATTTGTTGTAAAGAATAGGGTATTTGATGCTCAAGTAAGATATGGAAACCTAAACGCTGATAATAGGGAGCATTCCAAGGGACATCGCGGAAAGTCGTTAACGTTACCGCATTAAATTGCTGTAATTTAGCTTCATTTTTTACTGTCTGGATCAGCAATTTACCAATTCCTTTATTTTGCCAATCTTTACTTACCGATAATTCATGAATAAATACACTTTCAGGTAATTGTTGCGTCATGATAAAACCAACGGGATGATTGTCATGATTAACAGCAACCCAGTGAGCATGTTGATGGATAAATTGAATATGCGCCTCAACACTTTGTACACCACTTTCGCTGATCCAACTTAATTCTTTTATGCTGCTAAATAACTCTCCTGCCGATTGTTCAATCTTCGGTAGTTGGTTGGCATCAGCCAATTGAGTTGGCCGAATAGTGATCTCGTGAGTGGCGATTTTATTTGATGCGTTGGTCATAAATAATCTCTTTTATAACTTGCTATTTGCTTATTAAGAGTATCAATTACCTATAAAAAAACCATCCATAAGGATGGCTTTTTATCCGTTCTACCAAAAATTTAATCTCTAGGTAAGATCCCATAAGATTGATATTGGCTCGCTTGGTGAATAAAAGAATTATAGTATTTATTATCTTCAACAGAGTTTTTTACTGCTCTTTCACTATCGGCTTTTGATAACTTATTTATTGCTTCATGTAATGGTGTTTTAAGCTGTTTATGGATATTAGGATCATTACTTTCTTTAATTTGATCAAGCAAGGCAACCCAATTTTCTGCCTCTGCTTGAATATCAGGATCAGTAAATTGTGGTTGAGGTAAACTGTAGTCTAACGCTAGATTAACAGTATCGTTATACTCATCTTGAGGGGAAAGCGGTTTTAGATCTTGACCATAATCAGTCATAATATATTGGATTAATTCAGGTTTATCAAAACATTTGGTTTTGATGTTCCCCATTTCGTTTTTATTATGGCTTTTAATTTCACTGGGGAAAGGTTCACCTAACGTATAAGTACATTTAAATACATTGCCATCAATCAAGGTAGCATTCGTGCTTTGTAATGGCATTTCTAACTGATAGCCATTAATAACCACTTTATATTCTGTTGGTTTAAAGCGATCTCCCTTACCTTGTACGGCATAGACTTCAGATAAACGGTAATACATAAAATTATCAGGATTTAAAATTCCACCATTGTTGTTTTCATACACCATAAAAGTGGATTTATTACCTGCACTATCTTGTAAACTATGTTCGCCCGGTGAGAGTGTTAAATAACCACTTTTACCCGGCTCAACCTGATATGTTTTATCATCAACAACAAAGCTCATACTTTTTTCACTGGGATTACTGTAATAAAACTTATCTTTTTTATTATCTAAATCAAGTTGATCACAGGCAGATAAAACCAATACCGTGCTAGCAATAAGGCTTATTTTAAAGAAATTTTTCATCGTATTGTTATCCTTATCATAAATATTTTATGCAAATCATTTGCATCCCGAGAAACATTCCTAAAAAACATTTAAAAGTAATTTGGCAGAAATGGCAAGGAGTAACAAAAGATAGCACTATTATGCTTTAATCAATGAAAGAGACATCGACTTTGAAAAATCAAATAAAAACAATTGATAAATAGTAAGGAGAATTTTTGTATAAAATCCTTTCTTTTTCAAGCTCAACTGTCTTAAACAAGGTTTTCGATGTGGTTAATCGTTAGCAATCAAAGAAAAACAACCGATAATATCGGTTGTTCTCAATATAGGTTATTTATACTAATTAATCGAGTTAACTAAATCATGCCACGTCGATAAAACCAATATTTGATCAGGAGGAGAAAGCTCTCCTGCTTTGATAGCTTTTTGAATGCTCTCTTCTACACGGGATTTTAATGCTGATAATTGCGTATTGTTTTCTTGCTCAAGCTCCGCAATCGCTAAAGTGATGTGGCCTTGTAAATATCCACCAGCAAATAATTCATCATCCGTAGCATGTTCAACACGGCTATCAATTTTATCTAATAAGTACGTTTCATACTCAGAAAGCATTATTTATCCTCAATATATAATGTTGCTATCAGATTTAAGTCACTCGATGTTTCAATAGCAACCTTATTACCTCAGGCTTTATTGGTTTACTAAAACCTGCGCAGTGGATAGACGAGGATAGTTTATCTCGTCATCCTTAATTAACGAGGGGATTTTCCTGATAAGGAAATTGTTCCGGCGTTAACTCAGGTGTATTGTAAAACAAATGTAACGCATTAATAAATAGCTGTGCACGTGGCGGGATATTTTTATCGCGCAAATAAGCTAATACTTGCTCTCTCACCTTGTTTCTAAACTGGTAACGGTCTGGCTCAAAATCCCCGTCTAAATTATCGCAACTCACGTTAAATGGATAATTGGCTGCTTGGCAGAATAACCAGTCAAGAGCTTGAGGCTTGATTTCAACTCGTTCAAACTGCTCTTGAGTCACTTGATCTCGCCCATCAGGACAATACCAATAACCATAATCAACCTGCTGACGACGCGCGTCCCCAGCAATACACCAATGCGATATTTCATGTAATGCACTCGCGTAAAATCCATGTGCGAAAATGATTTGGTGATAAGGTATCTCTTCACTCTTAGGCAAATAAATTGGCTCGTTATCACCTTTAACTAAACGTGTTTGGTAACTATCGCTAAAACATTGATTAAAAATATCAATTAACTGCTGATAATGATGTGCTGACATTTAAAAATTATCTTTCCTAATTAAAAAGTGCAGAAAACCAAAGTGCAATAGTATCACCATGATTGTCATGAATGAGTTTGATGCTCATCAAAAAGGAGATAATGACCAGCATTGGTCTAATTAATTTTTGTCCTTTGGTTAACACCAACCCTGCACCTAAGCGAGCACCAATAAACTGCCCGCATAACATAACTAAACCTATGGTCCAAATTACCTGTCCACCAAGAATAAAAAATAGCAAAGAGCCAAAATTAGAGGTGAAATTGAGTAATTTAGCATGTGCTGTCGCCTTTGAGAGATTATAACCAAGTAACATGACATAACCTAAAGCGAAAAAAGATCCCGTTCCAGGACCAAAAACACCATCATAAAAGCCAATACCACCGCCAATAATAACCCCGAAAGTATAATAGCCAAGACGTTGCTTACTATCCTTAGCCCCGATAGATGGTGTTAATAAAAAATAGAGACCGATTGCGATAGTAAGAACAGGTAGCGCTTGTTTTAGTAATTCAGGATTAATAAATTGTACTAACATCGCACCAGAAACAGCACCAATAAAAGTCATAAAAATGGCAAAGCGCTGTGCTTTTAAATCAATGACGCGACGACGAATAAAATAGAGTGTGGCTGAAAAAGAACCGCCCACTGATTGAAGCTTATTTGTTGCCAACGCTTGTACGGGTGATATCCCCGCAGAGAGCAAGGCAGGAATAGTGATCAACCCACCACCGCCAGCAATAGAGTCAATAAAGCCTGCTAATACAGCAACAAAAAAGAGTAGAAGGTAGATGCCATCTGAAAATAGCCAATCCATTTATCTATCCGAATATCAGAAATGAGGGGCGTGTGTTACTGCTTTATTTGATTATTTTAAATAAAAACAGTAACACTATCTGAGCATAGAATAATAAGGCGCTCACACCTTTAAAAACTCATAGCAAACTTACTACAGATTATTCGCTGTATTATTGATGTAAGCTAAGATCACCATTGCATTAATGGAGGAATAACATCACCACATTGACCCCGTTGACGCAATGCATGATCAAGTAACACAAGAGCCATCATAGCTTCTGCAATAGGAACAGCTCGGATACCGACACACGGATCATGTCGCCCTTTGGTGATCATATCGACTTCTTCACCTTGTCGATTAAGCGTCTTACCAGCAATAGTAATACTTGAAGTCGGCTTTAAAGCAATGTGTGCAATAATAGGTTGACCACTACTAATGCCACCTAATACCCCTCCCGCGTGATTACTGCTAAAACCTTCTTTGGTAATTTCATCGCGGTTTTCAGTCCCTTTTAAGGTCACCACATCAAAACCATCTCCGATTTCAACGCCTTTTACTGCGTTGATGCTCATTAACGCATGAGCCAAATCGGCATCAAGTCTATCAAAAACGGGTTCGCCTAATCCTGCGGGTACACCTTCTGCAACCACGGTAACTTTGGCACCTATAGAATTACCCTCTTTTTTTAGCGCTCGCATATATTCATCAAGGGCATCTAGGCGAGAAGGATCTGGGCAAAAGAATGGGTTGGTTTCTACAATTGACCAATCAACTAACTCACAACTAATCGGCCCTAATTGAGATAAGTAACCTTTTACTTCAATACCAAATTTTTGTTTAAGGTATTTTTTGGCAATAGCACCCGCTGCGACACGCATGGCGGTTTCTCGAGCAGAAGAGCGTCCCCCGCCACGATAATCACGTAAACCATATTTCTGTTCATAGGTGTAGTCTGCATGCCCTGGGCGGAATACATCTTTAATTTCGCTATAATCTTGAGAGCGCTGATCCGTATTTTCTATTAATAAACCAATACTGGTTCCCGTTGTTACACCATTAAAAACACCCGATAAAATACGCACTTGATCAGGCTCTCTACGTTGTGTGGTATAACGTGAAGTTCCCGGTTTACGTCTATCTAAATCAACTTGTAGATCCGCTTGCGTTAAAGGTAGTCCGGGAGGAACACCATCCACAATGCAACCTAACGCTGTGCCATGAGACTCACCAAAAGTGGTTACTCTAAATAATTGCCCGATACTGTTTCCCGCCATCCCTCAATTCCTATCTTATGACTGACTGTGTGATGTTATTAATATGTTATTTGCAACCATAACAATCTACCGTTTCATCACATTGACATCAACGTTTATCGCTAGCAAAGCTATCTGAAAATTCGACAAGTTGCTCACGCGTTAACATAAAGACGCCAATGCCTCCCTTTTCAAACTCAAGCCAAGTAAAAGGAACTTCAGGAAATTGTTCGATAAGATGCACCATGCTATTACCGACTTCACAGACAAGAATGCCTTTTTCGCTTAAATAATCAGGCGCTTTTAGTAAAATTTGTCTGGTGATATCTAAGCCATCCACACCAGAAGCCAATGCGAGTTCGGGTTCGATATGGTATTCATCAGGCAAGTCCCCCATATCTTCAGCATCAACGTAAGGTGGATTCGTCACGATAATATCGTATGGTGTAGGAACAATTGCCTCAAAGAGATCAGATTGCATTGGATAAACACGATGAATTAAACCATGATTTTCAATATTAAACTCGGCAACTTCTAATGCATCAGCTGAAATATCGACTGCATCGACTTCTGCTTCTTGAAATTCATGGGCGCAAGCAATAGCGATACATCCACTGCCAGTACATAAATCAAGGATACGGGTTGGCTCTTGCCCAATCAGTCCAGCAAAATGGTTATTAATCAATTCACCAATGGGAGAACGAGGGATCAAGACACGTTCATCAACATAAAATTCATGTCCACAAAACCACGCTCGATGCGTTAAATAAGGCACAGGAATTTTTTGTTCAATACGAACCTCAATAAGTTGAATGATTTCCATTTTTTCAGAGGTTGTAAGTTTGGTTGATAAAAGAGCATCAGGAATATCTAAAGGAAGAGCCAGTGTAGGCAGAACAAGCTGTAACGCTTCATCCCATGCGTTATCCGTACCATGACCATAATAAATATCTGATGAATTAAACTGACTCATAGCCCAACGTAACATATCTAAGATCGTGCTTAAATCAGCTACGGCTTCTTCTTTTGCTGTGATATCCAAAACTGTTGTCCTCTGACGGATCTGACGAAATAGAAAGTCTGTAGTTTGCCATGAAGATCGTGATAAATCAGCGTTAGATAATAAAAAAAGACAATATTATTAAATTCATTTCGTTTTATCTTTATGACGAAACAAATTCAATATTAGCCAGATAAACCAAATTAACCACACAAAAACCATACAATCAACTAACAACAAACAAAAAACCAGAACAAATAATTATATTTATCACTTTAACTAGTAATTATAAGAAATCGATCCATACTTATTTACATGTGATTTATTATTGAACTGAACAGTCAGTAATATCAATAACATCTTGTTCTGCAATTGGTTGTTCTGTTTACGATGTTGTTCTCTCAATAATACTTTTTCGATTTATTAGGAGATGAAAATGAGCAGTAAAAAACTAACCCCTGCTGAAGTTAATGATGCACATAAACTCCAAACCCGTCCTCTATCTACCCCTACAGATTTAGCACCTAAAGCAACAAAAGAAGTTAGTGCAGCGATGAATGCTATTCTTGCGGATGTGTTTGCTTTATATCTAAAAACAAAGAACTTCCACTGGCATGTGAGCGGTCCTCATTTTCGTGACTATCATCTAATGTTAGATGAACAAGGTGATCAGCTCTTTGCCATGACAGATCCTATTGCCGAGCGTGTACGTAAAATTGGTGGCATGACATTACGCTCTATAGGCCAGATCTCAAAAATGCAACGTATTAAAGATAATGATGCTGAATTTGTTGAGCCTTTAGATATGTTAGCTGAGCTATGTCAAGATAATCAATTACTTGCAGCAGAACTGAGAAAAGCACATGTTGTCTGTGATGAAAATAACGATATCTCTACCGCAAGCTTAATTGAAAATTGGATCGATGAAACAGAGCGTCGTACTTGGTTCTTATTTGAAGCTTGTCGACGTGCAGAAACATCAGGGCACTAATTAATCTATTTGCTAGCTATGTGACTATTTTGGCAGGGATCCCCCCTGCTTTTTTGTTTCATCTATTTAACAATAGTTTTTTATCTCCCTTTATATTTAAGGTACTATTATTTATAGATATAGATGATAGCAATGATGAAGAACGCTAAAAATGAACAAAAAATTCATATTACCTCCTTCAGAAATAGAATTATTTCAGGAGATGATAAAAGGCACCAAAAAGCTCCCACAAGATAAAATACGCCACAAAACACCGCGAAAAAAAGTGACTCATTATCCAACAGAGCGATTACAGCAAGAGCAAATAGATGCTTCTTACTATTTCTCCGATGAGTTTCAACCTAACTTGGCAACAGAAGGCCCGATGCGTTATTTAAGAGAAGGAGCAAATGCGTACGAGCTAAAAAAATTGCGTCGTGGTGATTATGTACCAAAGTTTTTTTTAGATTTACATGGATTAACACAATTAATCGCCAAACAAGAAATTGGTGCCTTAATCGCGGCCTGTAGAAGAGAGCATGTGTATTGTGCCTGTATTATGCATGGGCATGGTAAACATATTTTAAAACAGCAAACCCCTCTTTGGTTAGCTCAACACCCTGATATTATTGCTTTTCATCAAGCACCAAAAGAGTGGGGAGGTGATGCTGCACTATTGCTGTTAGTCGAAAATGATGATATTGCGCGTCGTTAACATCACCGAATAAATCAGAACAATATAAATAACATATAGACTTTATTCGGTAATTTGTTTTAAGTTTGCTGGGGAGACTTGCCACAGCAATTTCCCCGAGCCTGTTGATAAATCAAAATCAACACAAGCAATCGTTGAGGTAGAAAACATCGGAGCACTCACTGTTGGACAAAGCTCTGCCACGACATACCCCACTAAAGGTAGATGTGATATAACTAGAATATTGTGATATCCCACTTCCCCTAATGCCCTTAAATAATGTGCAATATGATCAGGATTACCCCCAGGAATAAGCCCTTCATCGGTTTCTATCTTAGCGGGTAATACTAAGCCTTGTTGCACAACATTCAGTGTTTGTTGTGCCCGCAAATAAGGACTAACTAAAACATAATCAATACTATGCTCTTGCTGTGTCATCCAATTCGCCATGGTTAATGATTCATATTCACCACGCTCTGTTAAAGATCGTAGTGCATCACTGGGCGCATCAAAAGTAGCCTCACCGTGGCGCATAATAAAAATTTGCATAATCAATATAAACCTAATTTGTTGTTATCATTTCTAAGGGTATCAATACATAAAGCAAGTAAGAATAACAAATATCTAGTTTTGACCAAAAACCCCTAACAAATAATACGCTATTTTATCCAGTAAATTTGCTCTATTTGGTATATTTTAACACCAAAAAATTATATTTAATCTCTTATTAAAACAAACTGTCTTTAGAATATACCATTGGCGTTTATTATCCCCCAAAAACACTTTTCACTCAGCTATCATTAACATTTATGAGCCGATTTTTCATTAATAATAAAACCTTGTTTAATCAGAGCTTAATTTAGCGAAAAACGCCCATAAACCCTCGCCCAATGTGTGAACTGCACATCAATTATACAGATACAAAAAAAGGCGCATAAGCGCCTTAATCATCCTTTCTACTCATCGCATTATAGAATAGATAGTTAGCTATAGAATCGTTCATTTAACTTGGCCATTGCCGCTAATCGCTCACATGGCTGGAACTTTTCACCGTATTTTTCAGTTAATTGATTAAGCTTATCGACTATTTTTGTTGTTCCCATACTATCTATATACCGGAATGGCCCACCAAAGAAGGGAGGAAAACCAATACCGAAAACAGCACCAATATCACCATCCCTAGGTTGTTGAATAATGTTTTCATCTAAACAACGAACTGCTTCATTAAGCATAAGCAATAAACAACGTTCAGTTATTTCTGAAGCCGATAACTGATTTTTAGGTTTAACCTGTAATAAGCGATAAATCATCGGATCTGCACGCTTTTTATTTTTTCCTAAAGAGAAAGGTAAGGCATGCTGATTATAGAGATAAAAACCACGACCGTTTTTACGCCCTTTTCTGTCATCCGCAATAATCGCATCCACCGCAGGAGGAGATGCAAAACGCTCACCAAACTCATTGACTAAAATAGGCGTTATTTTAGTACCAATATCAATTCCCACTTCATCTAAAAGTTGAATGGGGCCGACTGGAAAGCCAAATTGAACTAATGCTTTGTCAATATTCTCTATCGTTTCCCCTTCAACCAAACAGGTTAAGGCTTCACTAATATAAGGGGCGAGAATTCGATTGACATAAAAACCGGGTTTATCTCCTACCACAATGGCAACTTTGCCTTGTTTTTTAGCAAAAGCAACGGTTGTGGCGATTGTCTTAGCATCCGTTTTTTCATGAGGGATCACTTCAACTAAGGGCATTTTTTCAACGGGACTAAAATAGTGCAGCCCAATTATTTTTTCTGGATATTGTGCTTTTTCAGCAATTTTATGGATAGGAAGAGAAGAAGTATTTGAAGCAAAGATGATCTTGCCTTCACCTAAGGCTTCAATATCAGCCACCATTTTTTGCTTTAAAGCCAAATCTTCAAAAACAGCTTCGACAATAAGGTCAGTTTGATGGAAACCGCTATAATCCAATGTCCCTGATAATAACCCCATTTGTCTTTGGCGTTCACGAGCAGAGAGCCGTTTTTTCTTGACCTTAGTTGATAACGCTTTCCAACTATAGTTAAGTGCCTGCGCAATACCTTTATCACTAATATCTTTAATTCTAACGGGTAAATTACCTTTTGTTGCTGTCACAAAAGCAATACCGCCCCCCATTAACCCCCCACCTAAAATACCTATATGGTGTAAGTTATCTGGCTTTGCAGATGATCCTGTTTCATTTTTCAATGCTGTTGAGGCAAAAAAGAGATGCCGTAATGCAGATGAAACCGGGGTCATGGCTAATTCACCAAACGCATTAGCTTCTTCTTTAAAACCTGTTTGAATATCTTTCTCTAAGCCTCGTTCAATAACGTGAAGAATACGCTCTGCCGCTGGGTAATGACCTTTGGTTTTAGCTAAAGTGCGCTTTTTAGCTTGATCAAAGAGGATATTTCTTCCTAATGTGGTATTTGCCCAAAAACGCTCCATAATAGTCTGTTTTTTAGCAGCTTTTTTAGCTGTTAAAATCCATTGGGCTGCAACATCTAATAAAATAGCTTGTGGTACAACGTCATCAACTAAGCCAAGCTTGAAAGCCCGTTTGGCATTAATTTGTCGTCCAGTTAAGATCATATCTAAAGCGATCGTAACCCCTATTAAACGTGGTAATCTTTGGGTTCCCCCCGAACCTGGTAGTAATCCTAATTGAACTTCCGGAAGGCCTAAACGTGTTTTACTGTTATCGGAGCAAATTCGCCCATGGCAGGCTAATGCTAGTTCTAATCCTCCACCTAAACAGGCGCCATTGATGGCTGCGACGACAGGCAAAGGATAATTTTCTAATTGAGTAAAAAGATCTTGTCCTGCTTTTGCTAATGCGGTGGCCTCTTCTTTGGTTTTGCAATCTGCAATCATTGATATATCAGCACCAGCAATAAAATTATCAGGTTTACCTGAGGTGATAATTAATCCTTTTACACCTGAATGTTGCTGAGCCTGTTTTAATACATTTTGAAACTGTTCAACAAAAGCAGCTTTCAGTGTATTGACCTTTTCATCTACAACATTAATGGTGATAATTCCTACCTTATCGGGACGCACTGAAAACTGGAATACCGGTGATTTCTCTGATGAGGTTTGTATCCTTTGTTGAGTCGCCATTATTCCACCTCCAAAATCATCGCTGCACCCAATCCGCCCGCAGCACAAGCTGTTGTTAAACCAAAGCCACCACCTCGGCGTTTCAGTTCATGTAATGTTTGAGTCACCATTCTCGCCCCTGTTGCAGCAAAGGGGTGTCCATAAGCAATAGAGCCACCAAGAACATTGAATTTATCCATATCAACTTCACCTATTGCTTTTGACAGTCCAAGTTGCTCTTGAGCAAATTTATCACTTGCAAATAAGGTTAAGTTACTCAAAGTTTGAGCAGCGAAAGCTTCATGCATATCTATTAGTGTTAAATCACTCAAAGTAAGGCCGGCTCTTGATAGTGCTAACGGAGTCGCATAAGAAGGCCCCAGCAACATATCTTTCCAGACATCAATGGCGGTAAAAGCATAACTACGTAGATAACCTAAAGGTTGATAGCCTAAACTTTTGGCAACAGACTCTTTCATCATTAGCACAGCAGCAGCACCATCCGTAAGAGGCGTACTATTAGCCGCTGTCACACTACCGTGGCGCCTATCAAAGGCGGGCTTCAATTTTGCGTAAGAATCAAGTACAGAATTTTTTCGGATATTATTATCTTGATGAAAACCTGATTTATAGGGTGGGAAAAATGCCGTCATAACTTCGTCATTTAATTTTCCCATTTCCCACGCTTTGGCCGCTAATTGATGAGAGCGATGCGCTAATTCATCTTGCGCAACTCTTGAAATATGATAAGTCTTAGCCATCTGCTCAGCAGTATCCCCCATACGTAAACCTGTGGAATACTCAGCCACTGCGGGTGCAACGGGTAGCAGATCACCAAAGCGTAGTTGACTTAAATAACTAAGCCGTTGCCCTAATGTTTTCGCTTTACTTAAACTGAGTAAGACATCGGCTAATTTTTTACTCACGCCAATCGGTAATACAGAAGATGAATCTGCGCCACCAGCAATACCCACTGAAACATGACCTGCCAACATACTTTCAGCCACATTAGCAATAGCCTGAAAACTCGTTGCACAAGCACGGGTTACACTATAAGCATCTGTTTTTACACTTAGCCCTGCGCCAAGTACAATTTCGCGGGCAATATTCGGTGCGGCAGGCATTTGTACTACTTGACCAAACACCAGTTGATCAATAATTTCAGGAGGAATTTCATTACGGATCACTAATTCTTGTACAACCGAGCGCCCCAGCTCAACCGCAGGGATCCCCCGATAAGCGGTTGCTTGTTTAGCAAATGGGAGACGCAATCCACTGACAATCGCAACACGATCTTTTATGGTACTGCTCGCTGATGACTTCATAACGACTCCTGACAAAATGAATTCCTAACACCAAAGAGGTCTGACCTGATTAATAGAGTTAACAAAATTTTCACTTATCAGAAACATCATTTTATAAGAAGTGGGAGTTAGCGCTCATTATTTCATTCAATTAGCTGTAACTCGAAGAAAACAATAAAAGGAAGGAATAAATAATGATAAAAAATAAAAAAGGCTACTGAATTTCAATAGCCTTGAAGAAGTTTAATTTCAAAGGATTAACGTAATCCTAATTGGAAGATCAGATTTTCTGCTTCACAAGAGAAAGTAAAATCAGCGGTTAATTGAACGCCACCTTCGACATCAGCAAATTGATGTTTAATTTGGCAAGGTTCAGATGCAGTGGCATTAGCTTTAGCTGTTAGCTCATTTAACATCGCTTCAGCTTGAGCCTTATCGGCAAAAACGTGCTGATAAGATGCGGTACAATTTTTGTTGTCGATAATAGTACCAACATCAACACAACAACAAGCAGCTGTTTCTTCTGCATTACAACGATTAATTGCGTCTGCCATTTTAGTCTCCCAACAAAAGAAGTGTTAATTATCTATCATAATAGCAAAAAAATAAAATAACCTGCGTTAGCTCAAATTAACCTACAATTTTACAAAAAAAATTGATTTTACTGTTTGTTTAATAAACAAAACCATCTTTATTGGCATTTAATGTAAAATTAATGTTAACTAAATCCCAAATTTTAAATCAAATTGGAAATATATATAAAACAAACTTGCAACATCACCACTATTCATCTTTATACTTAAGCAACTGGTCTGATTTGTCATAGCGACAACCGCACCTAAAATCCAGCGCTTCTAATCAGAAGTTACTTATTTAAAAAAATTATGAGGGTTTAGGTCATGAACCGTAAAAACCTGTTTACTCGCACAGCTCTCGCTGCCATTGTAGGAACACTTTCCTCTTATGCAAGCGCTGCCGGTTTTCAGTTAAATGAATATTCAACTTCAGCACTAGGTCGTGCTTTTTCAGGAGAAGGCGTTATTGCAGATGATGCGAGTGTAGGTAGTCGAAACCCTGCCGCATTGACCATGTTTGATCGTCCTGAGTTTTCCGTCGGTGCTATCCATATTAATCCCAGTGTTGATATTAAAGGTAAATCCCCACTCTCTGGCGCCAGCACTAATGCCGGCGATATCGCCCCAAGTGCTTTAGTCCCCAATATCCACTTTGTTGCGCCTATCAACGATAAATGGGCAATTGGTGCATCAGGTACTACTAACTTTGGTTTAGCTACCGACTTTAAAAAAGATTACCCTGCTGGTTTAATTGGCGGCAAAACTGATTTAAAAACCATGAACTTAAATTTAAGTGCAGGTTATCGAGTTAATAAACAATTTAGTGTCGGTTTAGGCTTAAATGCGCTCTATGCTGATGCTGAAATTACCCGCCATGTAGGTGAAGCCGGTAAGCTATTGGGTGGTACCTTATCTCAACATCCAGATACTAACTATCAGGGATTAGGCCGTTATTTATCAAGCTTATCGCCAAGTGATCGCTTTGCACAATTAAAAGGGGATGCTTGGGGCTTTGGCTGGAACGCCGGTTTATTATATGAGTTTGATGAAGATAACCGTATCAGCTTCACTTATCGCTCTAAAGTAAAAGTGAAATTTAAAGATGGTGATTATCAAAGTGACTTAAAAACGATCCCTCTTCCTGGTGGCAATACCATCGTAGGTACCGAAGGTGGCACAATCAAAGGTAAACTTGATCTTAACCTACCGGAGATTTGGGAATTTGCCGCTTACCACCGTGTCGCCCCTAAATGGGCTGTCCATTATAATTTAGCTTATACCAGTTGGAGTGAGTTTAAAGAGTTAAGAGCAACACGTAAAAGTGATGGCCAGCAACTCTTCAACAAAGAAGAAGGCTTCCGTGATGCATGGCGTATTGCATTAGGAACCACTTATTACCATGATGATAATTGGACATTCCGCACCGGTATTGCCTTTGATGATAGTCCTGTTCCTGCGGATAAACGCTCTATCTCGATCCCTGACCAAGATCGCTTCTGGTTAAGTGCAGGGGCAACCTACGCATTTAATAAAGATATGTCTGTGGATGTTGGTTTAGCCTATATGCACGGTAAGAAAGTGACGATTAAAGAGAAGCTATCTGAAAGCTTACCATTGCCGGCTTATGAATTTGAATCATCAGGTAAAGCATGGTTATACGGTATGAACTTTAACTATCGCTTCTAAGCTGATTTGCTACTTTAAATACAAAAAATGGTCTTAAAAAAGACCATTTTTTATTTAAACAACCAGATAAACAGATTAATCGATAGAGTCTAAATCATCTTCAATCGCTTTTGCGTTTGGATTTTCACCTGTTTTCCCGCCATTAGCATCGAAATCATTTTTTTGGAAATAGGCTTCACGCATCATTAAATATGGATCAGATGAGTTTTGTAAAATTGCATCTGAATCTAATAATTGAGCTCGCGTTTCAATACCTTCAAGGGCCCATTTACCCGCAGACATCCAGAAAGTGAGGTAACTCAGTACTGGATAGGTGGCATCAGCCCAATCGCCCCCCTCTTCTCGCACTGTAAAGCTGCCATAGCCCGGTAATACCACATAAGGGCCATATCCCACACCATAATGCCCTAACGTACTACCAAACCTTACAGGAACTTCTTTTTCCATTGATTCTCTAGACATTCCTGCAACATCGATTAAACCACCAATACCAAATACGGTATTGATCCAAAAACGTCCGAAATGCTTAGCCCCTTTTTCAAAATCTCCACGTAAGATGCTATTTAGCATACTTGCTGGCTCTTCAAGGTTACCTAAGAAATTCGATAGTCCATTACGTGCTGGTGGTGGAACATAATCACGCCATACTACGGCTACAGGTCGTAATACGTAAGGATCTAAAACATAATAGTTAAAATTAAACATCTGGCGGTTAAACCCTTCCAAGGGATCAGAACGACTGTCACCATTGTTAGGTGTGCTTGCACATCCTGAAAGTAAAGCTACTAAAAGAGCAACACCGCACAGGCGATACTTCATAATGTTCTCCGCTAACTGTCCTATGATAATCAGAGCATAGGTCACTATTCATCATCTTTACATATAATACTGTCAATAGGCGATAAGTGATACTGTTATTCGTTTTTAATCTTATAAGAACATTCGGGATTTATTTTTATCCAATAGAGCTAACTATGCCCGATTAACAAAAATATTTTAGATTGTTTTTTATGCAAAACACCTATAGTTACATAGTTCAAAGAAGAAGTAATTCGCAATAATCAAGCTAAGAATTTTCTTACCTTAAAGTATCTATCTATATAAAAAATACGCTATTTTATTTGTTAGTTTCATCCACTTTATATCAAAAAATAAAAAAACATAAAGATACATATACAAATTTACCTATCCAAATAAAACATAAAAATAATTTATCAATATTTTTTAATTATAATAAGCAAACTTAGAATAAATTAAAGATAGTCATAAATAGATAAAATAAAGATATCATGATTAGGCTATCAATAGCTAAATTATCATTTTCGATATTAGGATATAATGAAGAAAAATTTCTCTATTTTTCCTTGCCGACCCATTATATCATCAAGTTTTACCAGATACCTTCAGCTAAGTTACAAATTAATCGAGATATCAAGCCATCAACATACACTATCAATTATTCCTGAAAATGCTAAGTATGCATTAGGCTCTCAACGTAGCGATATTAAAACATCCTGTAATGTAGATACTTTTTTAACATTTACAGTTTCAGATTTGTTTGTAGAAAATAAAGCTAACACATGGAAAAAACTTTAGTGTAACTTTAGAAACCAGAGGAGCAAAAAGTAATGTAATTTATTGATATATAAAATAATTAAAAAACCTCTAAATAAAATATCGATACTCCTGAAGAAGTTAGATTATATAGAGCAAGCTACTATTACATTTAGTTTTTGAATTTAACATTTAAACAAAATGAGTAATAAATATCACATTATAAGTAAGCCATTATTAATAATCTCTTTTTGATGCCCCACTACATATAAAATCAAAAAGCATTAAAATTTTCATTACTCATTATTAAAATGGGCAGAAATAACAATATAACCATTAACGAAATGATTATACTTTTATGATAAGAATTTAAACAATAGCTTTACGATTCATTTTAAATAAAACATTTTTTGATATTCTAAATTAGATGAAAAATAATAAAATATTTTCAATAACATCATAATTTGATTAAACAGACTAAAATAAAAGAAAATACTTAATTTTAAAACTTAAATAATAATTTAAAAGGGGTATCATAATCCTCTAATTTAATAATTCATTATTCATTCACGAAAAGGAAGAGTAAAATGAAAAAGAATTTTCTCTATTTTACCTTACTAGCGGCTATATCAACATCAGCGCTAGCTGTAACACCTTCGGCTCAATTACAGATCAATGGGGATATAAAACCGCCAACTTGTACAATCAATAGTTCTAACAATACAGAAGTTGTCTTTGACTATGGCCGCATATCGCCAAGCTTGATACCACAATCTTCAAACTATCAATATGTGGATATGAAACCAGAAACAAGCATCAGTATTGAATGTGATGCTAAAACTTATTTGACTTTTATACCTACTGACACATATGGTGATGTAGATCTTGATTATAATACTAGTTTTGATAGTGCTTGGTTTCGCTTAGTTGATAAAGCCAACCCAGATAAAGCTGTTGGGGCTTCATTTTTTAATTGGAAAGATGCAACTGTTGACGGAAAAACGGCTTTTATAAGCCGAGCAACACCTAAAACAGCTGAAGTAGGGGTATCTGTCTTAGTTAAAAATAATATTCATGGGTGGACATCAGAGCAACAAGAGGATGTATCCGCCGCATCTCTTAAATTAGTCTCAGGTGAAATCTTTACCACAAAATTTATACCAGGAATATCATCTCATACATTTATTCTTTCTCGTGATAAGCTAGCTAAAAAAGCGATAGATATTAGTAATGGACTCGATTTTATTGGTGAGGCCGTATTAACATTCTCTTTCGGTGTTTAAAAAGTTTAACAAAAACACTCTCACTATATTAACAAGCTATTAGCTTGTATACATTAAACGGGTAGGAGCCTTCTTTATTTTATTCCCCTCCCGTTTATTGCTTTAATTTTTTATGACTCATTCAATTAACCTACTAATTTTATATTTATCATTTTTATTACGATCTACTGTGACAATATAAAAATATAGAAATAGCTATTAAGGCAGTATTATCATTGATTACAAAATAAACCTTGCTAACTCAATGACTAAATACCTTGATCCCTCCACCACAAAAACGGTACTATACGGACACTGAGAAACAGTTAAGCACCCTCTCGCAAAATGTTCCCTTAGTTAAATGGATATAACGAGCCCCTCCTAAGGGCTAGTTACAGGTTCGATTCCTGTAGGGAACGCCAATTATAACAACCTATCATTTTACCCACTGCTTATTCTTGCTATAAAGAATAGGTTCTTTATTAACAACACCCAATGAGAGTTTGGTGATTTAATAAAGCCTTATCAAAAATAATAACCTTTATTGTCGATAATTTGGCCTAAATTCCTATTTCACTGTCTGCACCACAGAAGTAAATCAAATCTATATTCGGTAGCTTATATCACCTGTTATGGACAGGAGA
Organism: Proteus sp. MB838; assembly: GCF_054767435.1. Lineage (NCBI taxonomy): Bacteria > Pseudomonadati > Pseudomonadota > Gammaproteobacteria > Enterobacterales > Morganellaceae > Proteus > Proteus sp. MB838. The sequence goes on along the minus strand of NZ_BAABMO010000029.1, from coordinate 7,587 downwards.
ATTTAAATGATACTTTGGCTAATCTCTTTTGGCTTAATTTCAGGTATTACTACATGGTTATTTGGTTTTGGCGGTGGTTTTGTTACTGTGCCCCTACTCTATACTTTGATTCTTACACTTTGGACAGGTGATAGCTTAGCGGGTGAACATGCTATGCAAATTGCTGTGGCTACCTCTGCGCTCATTATGCTGTTTTCCGCTATTATTACGACCCTAAAACACCATAAGGCGAAAAAAATAGATTGGAAATTAATTATGATCTTATTTTGGGGGATTGCATTCGGTGGGATCTTCGGTGCCTTACTTGCCTCATCCGTCCAAGGTGAATGGATCCGATGGATTTTTATTGGTTATCTATTTCTGACTATCTTAGATTGCTATTTTCGCCCCGGATTTATGGCGCCACGCAAAGAAATACAAAAAGTAACCAACAAAAAAGAAGCGTTAACTGGCACTATTATTGGCATTATTGCAGCTTTTTTAGGTGTAGGTGGAAGTGTTATGACCGTACCTTTATTACGCCGTAGAGGTATGTCAATGACTCAATCGGCTGCCATGGCAAACACATTGACATTCCCTTTAGCATTAACGGCAACACTCACTTATATCTTATTGTCTTTCACTACCCCGTTAGGGGATAGCGCTGGATTTGTTGGCTATATTTGGATAAAAGCAGCCGTTATTCTAATCTGTAGTACATGGATAGGATTAAAAATAGCTGAACGTTTTTTATCACGTATACCGGATAAATGGCATGCGAGAGTTTATCCGCTGTTATTGATATTGGTGTTAGTCGTTATGCTGAACTAACCCGCTAACATACCTCTGGACAAGGCAATTCTTATCTATCTGTATTGCCTTTAATATTTCACACAAAAGTGAAATTGTTACATTTACTCGACTCAATAGTAGCGTATTTTGACACCCTAGATACAACCCAATAACCATTAATATAATTAATTAAAAATTATACATAATGAATAATATATTATAATTTATCTTATCTTTTTTATGATGGCATAATTATCTACCTCTTAGATAAATTAAATCTTAATTGACATTTAATTCTATCTTTTATAGATATTTCATTATTAAAATAAGACATTATAGCAAATATAATAAAATAGCTTCTTTAGCTTAAGAAAATTAAAAAACTTGTTTAGTCTTTATTTCAATAACAATTTAATTACAATTAAACCCCTCAACGATATATATAAAAATACATATCGATTGAAAATTATATCAATATTTTTTCTTACCTTAATAATATATTATAGATACACTTTAAAAGAATAAATCATTCCTATAACCATATGAATATTAAAGGCATGGTTATTTTTTTATAAAACTCTTAATTCATTTCCTTTAACAATAACCAGCCCCTAACTAATACCTTAGAAGAAAATAATTATCATTTTAGTTTGTCTCTATTTGTTAAATTATTTTATGATATTTATTAACTTCTTTGTTGCTATTATTTATTATTTCCAACTAACTCATCACTTATTAATGAATAAATTGAAGACACCATCAAATATTTATTTAACCAACTGTATATAATATTTAGCTATAAGAAGAAACTGGAGGTTATATGAGTATTAGTCGTCGTTCTTTTATTAAGGGGATGGGTATAGGATGTGTTGGGTGTACGGTGGGAAGTTTACCACCAGGGGCCCTCGCACTTAATCCAGTAGCATCTCTTAAGGGTCAGTCTAAATTAACACCAAGTTTGTGTGAGATGTGTTCTTACCGTTGTCCTATAGAAGCTCAGGTTGTTAATAACAAAACTGTCTTTATCCAAGGTAACCGAAATTCACCACATCAAAAAACTCGAGTCTGTGCGAGAGGAGGCAGTGGTGTTAGCCTTATTTATGATCCGAAACGCATTGTAAAGCCCATGAAACGCAAAGGCCCTAGAGGTGCCGGAGAATGGGAAGTTATTAGCTGGGAACAAGCTTATACAGAAATTGCCGAAAAGATGGCAAGCATCAAACAACATTATGGTGCTGAAAGTATCTTTTTCTCATCAAAATCAGGCTCTCTCTCCTCTCATTTATTTCATTTAGCGGCGGCATTTGGGTCACCAAACACCTTTACGCATGCATCAACTTGTCCTGCGGGCAAAGCCATTGCTGCATCGGTAATGATGGGTGGTGATTTAAAAATGGATCTCGCAAATTCTAAATATATTCTTTCTTTTGGTCATAATCTTTATGAAGGAATTGAAGTTGCAGAAACCTATGAATTAATGACGGCACAAGAGCGTGGTGCAAAATTAGTCAGTTTTGATCCTCGATTGTCTGTTGTTTCCAGTAAAGCAAATGAGTGGTTTGCTATCCGACCAGGAGGCGACTTACCTGTTCTAATGGCCATGTGTCATATTATGGTAAAAGAAAATCTTTATGATAAAGATTTTATAGAAAAATTTACTGTCGGCTTCCCTCAATTAGTGGAAGTATTACAAGATACCACGCCTGAATGGGCACAAGCTCACTCTGATGTTCCCGCAAAAGATATTATTCGCATAACACGTGAAATTGCAGCTAAAGCTCCTCACGCATTAGTCATGCCAGGCCATCGCGCAACCTTTAATAAAGATGAAATTAATATGCGCAGAATGATCTTCACCTTCAACGCCCTACTGGGAAATATTGAACGTGAAGGTGGCATGTATCAAAAGAAAGCTGCTGCAAAATATAATAAATTAGCGGGTATCGACGTTGCCCCTGAATTAGCTAAACCAACCGTTAAAGGCATGCCTAAAATTACGGCAAAACGCGTCGATGCTACAGCGCCTCAATTTAAATATATCAATAAAGGCGGCGGTATTGTTCAATCTATCATTGACTCCACACTCCATGGTGTACCTTACCAAACCAAAGCTTGGATTATGTCACGCCATAATCCATTTCAAACAGTAAGTTGCCGACCTGATCTAGAAAAAACAGCCCAAAAACTCGACTTAATTGTCAGTTGTGATGTGTATTTAAGTGAAAGTGCATCTTATGCAGATTATCTGTTACCAGAAAGCACTTATTTAGAAAGAGATGAAGAGATTTCTGATGTCTCTGGTTTAAATCCAGCTTATGCATTAAGACAGCAAGTTGTCGAACCTATTGGTGATACTAAACCAAGTTGGTTAATCTGGATGGAATTAGGAAAAAAACTGGGGTTAGCAAGTTATTATCCTTGGGAAAACATGGGAGTTCGTCAACTTTATCAAGTTAAAGGGGATGAAAATCTCTATAAAGAGATCCACCAAAAAGGCTATTTATCTTATGGTATTCCGCTACTTTTACGTGAACCATCCTATGTAAAAGCCTTTGTTGCACAATACCCAGATGCTATCAAACATGTTGATAGTAACAATATGATGGAAAAATCTCTTTCTTTTAAATCACCAAGTGGTCTTATTGAGATCTATTCGGAAGAGTTAGAAAGTCTATTAGAGAATTATGGTATTCCTCGTTTCCATAACTTCCCATTAAAACAAAAAGATGAACTCTATTTTATCCAAGGAAAAGTCGCAGTACATACCAATGGTGCGACTCAATATGTACCTTTATTAGCAGAGCTAATGTGGAAAAATCCTGTCTGGTTACATCCTGATACTGCAAAAAGTCATGGAATTAAGCATGGTGATGAGATCATTTTAGAAAATAGCGTAGGCAAAGAAAAAGCCCATGCCTTAATTACCACAGGTATTCGTCCTGACACAGTGTTTGTCTATATGGGTTCAGGCTCTAAGACCGGCGAAAAAACGCCAGCAACCACAAATGGGATCCACTGCAGTAGTTTATTACCTCATGAAATTAGCCCTGTTTCAGGCACTGATGTACATACTTCAGGCGTCAAAATTAGTCTGGCTTAAGGAAAAAAATAACGACGAATAGCAACTCTAAACAATTTGTCATGCTGCACGATGAAAAACGTTGCATTGGCTGCCAAGCTTGTACCGTAGCATGTAAAGTCATCAATGATATTCCTGAAGGATACAGCCGACTACAAGTACAAATTCAAGGCCCTCATAATGATGAGGCAGGAGATCCACATTACCAATTTTTCCGAGTTTCCTGTCAACATTGTGAAGATGCGCCTTGCGTTTCTGTCTGCCCTACAGGTGCTTCATTTATTGATGAAAATGGCATTGTACAGGTTAAAAAAGAGCTCTGTATTGGCTGTGATTACTGTGTTGGTGCTTGTCCTTATCACGTTCGATATATCAATCCATTAACACACATTGCCGATAAATGTAATTTCTGTGCTGATACTCGACTAACAGAAGGTGAGTTACCCGCTTGTGTAACGGTATGTCCAACTGATGCATTGGCATTTGGTCGCATTGACTCACCCGAGATCCAAGCTTGGATCAAACAGAAATCCGTTTATCAATACCAATTAGATAATGTCGGAAAACCAAATTTATTCCGCCGTAAAGAGATCCATCAGGGAGATAAAGCATGACAAGTATCTGGGGAGCCGAACTCTATTATACGCCAGATTACTGGCCTGTATGGTTAATTGCAGCAGGTTTGATCATTGTCGCCATGATAGCCATATTGGTGCTACATGGTTTTTTACGTTATGCACTGGCACCTAAGCAAAGTGGTCACTATGAAGAAGAGCGTGTTTACTTATACTCTAAAGCCATTCGTTTTTGGCATTGGGGTAATGCCTTACTGTTCATTCTTCTATTAATCAGTGGATTGTTAGGCCATTTTTCTATCGGTAATGTTCCATCGATGGTACTACTACATAAAATCTGTGGTTTTATTCTCATCGCTTTTTGGATAGGTTTTGTTGTAATTAACCTAACCACAAATAATGGTGTACATTACAAAGTCAGACCACAAGGATTAATTGGACGCTGTATCAAGCAAGCTCGCTTTTATCTTTATGGTATTATGAAAGGTGAACCACATCCTTTTGCCGCGACTGCAACAGATAAATTTAACCCTCTCCAACAACTTGCTTACTTAGGTGTTATGTTTGGGTTAGTTCCACTACTTCTTATCACAGGCGTACTATGCTTATACCCTGAAGTCCTAGGTTATGGCTATTGGATGTTAAAAGTACACTTTATATTAGGCATCGTTGCACTCATGTTTATTTGTGCACACTTCTACTTATGTACTTTAGGCGATACCTTTACACAAACATTCCACAGCATGATTGATGGGCATCATCGACATCAAAAACATGGTGAAAGCACAACAACAAAAAATTGATTATCCCTTGTTGATAATTATTAATATCCTCATGCCTGCTTATCGAGCAGGCATTTTTACGTATTGGTATTTTTAGCTAAGATCACTGATACGTAAAAATACAGATTATTCTCCTATTCACTACGATTTTTTTATTTATTATTAACAGAACAAAATTGATATAGCTTAATTTTCTAAAAATGAATCTTTTTATGATGATATTCTACTAAATTAGTGTTTTTTTGAACTAGCTAGTTTTAATTTTATTTTTACTGAAATTTTTTATATATTAAAAAATATAATTAACCAATCTTTTATATAAAAAATTTTAGTCATAAATAACAGTAGAAATAGCAACAAAAAAGATATGTTATAGGTAACAGTCAATATTATTATACTAATGGAATAATTTAGATATTCTTATTACTGTTAAAAAATAAAAATGCCCATTAAGGGCATTTTATTTAGATTCAAGGCGTAAATTAATAATAAGATAATTCTTATTATTAAATAATTAGATTAACACTCTCATAAGAATCATCTTATTTATCTAATTATTTGTATACTAGCTAACTTTCTAATTAAAAGCTTGCAATCAGAAAATAGAAAGAGCCTTATTGTCGAAATGAGCTGGGATATGTTGTTCATTATTCTCAGGAACATCAACCATACCCCCCATAACATCTTCAAAGAAGTTACCTATATTAATGCCTAACACATCAAGGACTTTAACTAAGCAATCAATGTCGATACGATTAACTCCACGTTCGTAGCGAAATAATTGCTGTTCACTAATATCGATTTCTTTTGCTAACTGAAATACGGTATAACCTTGAGATTTTCTTAATGATTTTATTTTTTGTCCAACAGCGTAAGCAACTGGATACTTGTTACTCATAATATGTTCTCGCTTTTCACTTTGATTGATATCTAATTTATAATAGTGCGGGCCATCATTAATAATATATGAAAAAATATAATATCATGGGCACCTTTTTTAATTTTATTAAAATAATATTTTGACTTGATAAGAGTATTACAATTCATAACAACACTTATCATATGTAAATAATATACTACGCATTTAAACACTTTCAACCAGTCAAAAAATGACAATAATAACTTACACCTTTACTCTCACTAGTTATTAATACCTAGGATAAGTCACAAATCCAATATTAATCAATAGGTTATAATATATTAAATATAAATATAGTCTTTTTTTATCTTTAGAATTACTCATGCATTAGATTTATATTCTATCAATGCAATAATTTACGAATAAATATATCAAATTGACAAAAAAATAATCAATAAATTTCAGTCTAATTTATTTAAATTTGTGAATTAACCTCGTTAATAGAACATTTTTTACATTTTTACAAAAAATATTGAGCAATCTCAATAAATTCTAATTAATACAAAATGACACAGATTAAAACTAATAGAAACAATTAGTTACATGATTTTCATAAAGTAATAGAACTCGATCTAATTTTAAACATTTGTTAATTAATTTATATAAGCATAAACACTTAGCGTTAGAGTACTTATTAAATTTAAATAAATTTCCAATTATTATTTACTATAATTTGAATTATAATTTCAGTTATGGATTATTATTTATTTATATTTTTTCTTGTTCTCTTATTAAAGAGAATCCAAATAGAAAAAGACCATAAAAAGAAGAATAAATGATAAAAACTATTTTATATCATATGGTTATAATACATTTCTTAATTTATAGAACATCTAATGTTCTACTAAAAACATGCCAGCATAGCTTTTTGCCACCTTCCGCAAACCACATATTTAAACAAAAGAACTTCTTATCAGTTATTGTAACTTAGGGTAAATATTTGCTATATTAAGCTGTTAAATGACCATTTAACAATGATCTCATTTTGTTAAAAATTCAAAATTAGATAATCCTTTAATCCTAAGTGTAAATACTTATTTCTTATAAAGTGTATTTTTGCCTCTCTGCAAACATTAATATTTTTATATAATTTATCTTTCTGCTATATACACAATTTTCTCTTTTTTCGTGTAAAAAAGGAATTTCCCCCTTTAAGACAACATCTAAACAAATGAAAATGTCGTTTATTGGCATAGATCATTTTCTTTTGAATTCATAAGGATAGCGATTTGATAAAAATCAATAATTAAAATAAACGTTTAAAATCAACAAATTAATATAAAAATTTTGTTCAAAAAATAGCACCAAAAAAAACGATATTTCAGAAAAAACACATAATAATTTTTAATTAAAAAGATAATTTGGTTACAAACCACATAAAAATATTAAGGGTGTTTACTGTAAAGGATAATTTTGAATTATTTTTATTTTAACCCATATAAAAACCATAATACGTATAAT
>NZ_BAABMO010000028.1:0-52014 GCF_054767435.1 Proteus sp. MB838 | reverse complement strand
AGGTTTCACTGCCGGTAATGAAAAAAATGAGCTTGTGGTTCTCGGTCGTAATGGCTCAGATTATTCAGCCGCCGTATTAGCCGCGTGTTTATGTGCACAATGTTGTGAAATTTGGACGGATGTTGATGGTGTTTACACCTGTGATCCACGCCTCGTCCCAGATGCACACCTATTAAAAGGCATGTCCTATCAAGAGGCGATGGAACTTTCTTACTTTGGTGCCAAAGTCCTTCATCCACGCACTATTGCACCTATTGCTCAATTTCAAATCCCTTGTTTAATTAAAAATACGGGCAATCCAGAAGCACCGGGTACGTTAATAGGTGATGGTCAAAAAGATGACAGCACGCCGGTAAAAGGGATCACTAACCTGAATAATATGGCAATGATCAATGTATCAGGGCCAGGTATGAAGGGAATGGTGGGTATGGCGGCTCGTGTCTTTTCCGTGATGTCGCGAGCAGGAATATCGGTAGTATTAATTACTCAATCTTCATCTGAATACAGTATTAGTTTTTGTGTACCGCAAAAAGAGCTAATTAGAGCGCAAAAAGCACTGTCAGAAGAATTCTATCTAGAGTTAAAAGATGGCGTACTTGATCCGTTAGATATTATGAACAATGTTGCTATCATCTCGGTTGTCGGTGATGGTATGCGCACCCTTAAAGGGATCTCAGCCCGTTTCTTCTCTGCTTTAACTCGAGGCAATATTAATATTGTTGCTATTGCTCAAGGCTCTTCTGAACGCTCTATCTCTGCAGTTATTGCCAATGATGCAGCGACGAATGCGGTGCGTTTATGTCACCAAATGCTCTTTAACACTAACCAAATCGTAGAAGTCTTTATTGTCGGTGTCGGTGGTGTTGGCAGCGCGCTAATCGAGCAGATCCATCGTCAACAAGCATGGCTAAAAAACAAACATATCGACCTACGTGTTTGTGGGATTGCCAATTCACGTGCGATGCTAACCAATATGCAAGGTATCGATTTAGATAATTGGCAACAAGCGCTACAAGCAGCTAAAGAGCCTTTTAGCTTTAGTCAGCTTATTCGCTTAGAAAAAGAGTACCACTTCCTCAATCCTGTGATTGTTGATTGCACTTCAAACGAAATGATTGCACAGCAATACGCCAATTTCTTACAAAATGGCTTTAATGTTGTTACGCCTAATAAGAAAGCCAATACGATGTCGATGGATTACTATCATCAAATTCGCCAATCAGCGGAAGCATCACGTCGTAAATTCTTATATGACACTAATGTTGGTGCGGGTTTACCTGTTATTGAAAACTTACAGAACTTGCTTAATGCTGGCGATGAGTTGGTGCAATTTAATGGTATTCTTTCTGGCTCACTCTCTTATATTTTTGGTCAGCTAGATGAAGGAAAAAGCTTGTCTGAAGCGACACTTTCTGCGAAAGAAAAAGGCTTTACAGAGCCAGATCCAAGAGATGATCTCTCGGGAATGGATGTTGCACGTAAACTGCTTATTCTCGCTCGTGAAGCGGGCTATCAATTAGAGTTGAGTGATATTGATGTAGAGCCTGTTTTACCTAGCTCATTTGATAGTACAGGTGATGTCGAGAGTTTCTTAAACCGCTTACCTCAAGTAGATGTTGAGTTTGATGCTAAAGTCGAAGAAGCCCAAAAGTCAGCGAAGGTATTACGTTATGTGGGGATCATCAATGAAGGGAAATGCCAAGTCAAAATAATGGCCGTTGATGCTAACGATCCTCTCTTTAAAGTAAAAAATGGTGAAAATGCGCTAGCTTTCTACACTCGCTACTATCAACCAATTCCTTTAGTTTTACGTGGATATGGTGCAGGAAATGATGTCACTGCTGCTGGGGTATTTGCAGATGTATTACGTACACTATCATGGAAATTAGGAGTTTAAAGGTGGTTAAAGTTTATGCACCGGCGTCAATTGGCAATGTGAGTGTCGGTTTTGATGTGTTAGGAGCCGCAGTTTCGCCTATTGATGGTCAATTATTAGGAGATTGCGTAACCGTTGAAGCGGCGCAAGAATTTCAACTTCACAGCAAAGGGCGCTTTGTTAGTAAATTACCTTCTGATGCTAAGCAAAATATTGTTTATCAATGTTGGGAGCTATTTTGTGAAAAATTAGGTAAACAATTACCTGTCTCGATGACACTTGAAAAAAACATGCCGATAGGCTCAGGATTAGGATCAAGTGCTTGTTCTGTTGTGGCTGCACTCGTTGCATTAAACGAATTTGCTCACAAACCATTTAGTGAAAGCCACTTATTATTAATGATGGGAGAGCTGGAAGGCCGTATTTCCGGTAGTGTGCACTACGATAATGTCGCGCCATGTTATTTAGGTGGTCTACAACTTATTTTGGAACAAAACGACATTATTTGTCAGCCTGTGCCAGCTTTTGACGATTGGTATTGGGTGATGGCTTATCCGGGGATCAAAGTCTCAACGGCACAAGCAAGGGCTATCCTCCCTAAACAATACGATAAAGCTGATATTATTAATCATGGTCGTTATTTATCTGGATTTATTCATGCTTGTCATACACAACAACCAAAACTTGCCGCAAGCTTAATGAAAGATGTGATTGCAGAGCCCTATCGAACACAGTTGCTCCCTGGTTTTGATAAAGCGAGAGAGGCTGCATTACAAAAAGGCGCGCTTGCATGCGGTATTTCAGGCTCAGGGCCAACGCTGTTTTCTATTACTGATTCATTGGCTATTGCCCAAGATGTGGCGCAATGGTTACAACAACATTATGTACAAAACGATGAAGGCTTTGTACACATCTGCCGTTTAGATACTCGTGGCGCAAGAGAGATAGGGTAAGTAATGAAATTATATAATTTAAAAGATAACCAAGAACAAGTCAGCTTTGCTCAAGCGGTTAAACAAGGTTTAGGAAAACAGCAAGGACTCTTTTTTCCCAAAGACTTGCCTTCATTTTCTCAAGCAGAAATTGATGCGCTATTAAAATTAGACTTTGCAACACGCAGTAGCCGTATTTTAAGTGCTTTTATCGGTGATGAAATTCCTGCTGATGTGTTAGCAAAACGTGTGAATACGGCATTTGCTTTTCCTGCGCCAGTGACACAAGTAGAAGAGGATATTAGTTGTCTTGAACTCTTCCACGGACCGACACTGGCTTTTAAAGACTTTGGTGGCCGTTTTATGGCTCAAATGTTATCAGAAGTCGCGGGTGACCAGCCTGTTACAATTTTAACGGCGACATCCGGTGATACAGGAGCAGCGGTCGCTCATGCTTTCTACAAGTTAGATAATGTCCAAGTCGTGATCCTCTATCCCCAAGGAAAAATCAGCCCATTACAAGAAAAACTATTTTGTACATTAGGGGAAAATATTCATACTGTTGCTATTCAAGATGACTTTGATGCTTGCCAAGCATTAGTCAAACAGGCATTTGATGATGAATATTTAAAGAACACCATGCATTTAAACTCGGCTAACTCGATTAATATTAGCCGCCTACTGGCACAAATCTGCTATTACTTTGAAGCGGTTGCACAAATTCCAGCTGAAAAACGTCAACAATTAGTCATTTCTGTACCAAGTGGTAATTTTGGTGATCTCACTGCAGGATTACTGGCTAAATCTATGGGATTACCTGTTAAACGCTTTATTGCAGCGACCAATGTGAATGATACCGTTCCTCGCTATTTAGATAGTGGTAAATGGGAACCACATCGGACAATAGCAACACTTTCAAATGCGATGGATGTTAGCCAGCCTAATAATTGGCCTCGTATTGAAGAGTTATATCATCGCAAAGATTGGCTGTTGTCTGATCTTTCGCATGGGGCTGTGAGCGATGAAACGACGGAAGAAACCGTACGTGAACTGGCACAAAAAGGCTATATTTCAGAGCCTCATGCGGCGGTTGCTTATCGTCTATTACGTGATGAGCTACAAGAAGGAGAATATGGGGTATTTTTAGGTACTGCTCATCCGGCGAAATTTAAAGAAAATGTCGAACGTATTTTAGGTGATACATTACCTTTACCAAAAGAATTAGCTGAGCGTGCTGATAAAAAATTACTATCGCATCTTTTACCGGCAGATTTTTCTCAATTAAGAGCATTTTTGTTAGAACGAGCACCTAAATAAATATAATTATTTATATTAATTAATTTTGTTTTTATTAAAAAGCTCACTATAAGGGTGAGCTTTTTTATTGTTTTAAATAATTTTATACCCAAATAAAAATAAGAAAATAATCATTTAATGCTAAGGAGAATTACACTAGTTTTTATCTCTTAATGTAATTAACAATAAAGAGGTAGGCTATGGGTGGATTTAAGAAAATTAATATCAATGATGATATTGAAAGAATTACACTGGAAATAGTGAAATATATTAAAGAGCATAGTGTTGAATTACCTTTTAATATTGAGTCAGTAAGGCGTGTTTTAATTGAGAATTATATTTATATTCTTACTTATAAAAATGAATATGCTGCTAATGATTTTTTAATAAAAATAGAAAGTAATTTATCTCTTTATAATCGGGATAAATTTACTAAAGCGATTGATTTTATTGTAAAAGAGATTAATGCAAGTATAGAGAATTTATTTGTTAATAATTCTTATCTTACAAACAAAAATTATCAAAAGCTAAATAAAGCACGTGTTAATTCAGTATTTCAGCACTATCCTTCAGGTTTCTTTCACTTAAAAATAGAAGATAAAGACTTATTTATACAGATAGATAATTCCAATCAATTGTTTAAAATCATTGACTTTGAAGGTAAGGTAGAATTCTTTTCTAAAAAAGATGACCTTATTCATACTATTAATCAAATGGTTAAAAACAGTATTGCTGATAACTCTATATCTTACCGATTTTACGCTAAGAACGAATATTTTAATTTCTTTACTCTCGATAAATATTGGCAAGTAACACCTAAAGATATTTATGCCGAAGTTATTAATGATATTAAGGCAAAAAAACAGGTACATATTGATAGTCATTTAACTATTGAATTAATAGATAGTTATTCATATAAAAATATTTTTATTGTTAGAGACTCTAATGAAAACTCAGAAAAAATACTCCATATATATCTTAATAATATTGATGAAGCATTCTTGATTGCCGTAGCTAAACATCGTCAGCTAAAAGAAAATGGTGAACATTTACTTTATAAATTAGATAAGGATTGGTTCTTTACTAAAATGAAAGATAAATCCGTTAAATATTTTTCACAAACTTCTGATTTATTAATACCATTAGAAAAGATAATGGGAAGAATTAATCTTGTCGCTTCAGCTGAAAATAATTATAATTTTAGCCATTTTGATCCACTTTCAGGGGTATGTTATGGAATAAGTTTGAAATATTTATTGGAGGTTAGAAATAATGGTATAGAAGGAGGGAATAAATATTTACATTGGCTAAAGGAAAATATTAACCTTTACAAGGACAAAAAAGAAAAGATATCTGATAAGCTTGAAAAAATTATATTTGATAGTGTACAAGAATATGAAGTATTAAAATTGATTAAAGAGATCAAGGAAATTAAATTCGCACAGATTTTTCAAATGGAGAGAATATATGAAAAAATAAATTATACAATTTTTGATTTAACAAAGGCGACCGAATACCGAAAAATTTTAGCAGAAAATGGCTTGAAAGCATCGAATGCAAATAGGCTAGAAAGTAGTCTCTCACAAATAAATTATCACTTAGAATATATAATGCAATATTATAATGAATATTATGCGATTATTGCATTTAAAACACATGCCATTGCTCTTGCTTATAAGAGATATTCTAATAATCATTATAAATTTACGCTATTTGATTCTAATTCTGAATTGACGGAATTTTCTAATATAGAATCAATAAAAGACGCTTTAATAAAAACAATGGGCTCTTATACTCTAAATAAAGCTGATGGAAAAGAATATTTTATAATTGATGAATATAAAAGAAATCCTACAACAAAATATCGTAGTTTATGGGATCAAAATGAAATCGAGTTACATAAAGGTATTGCTGAAAATATAAAAAAAATTGGTTTTTCATTGCCTTTTAAAGATGGTGTTGTTGGACGAGTTATTCATTACAGTGAACAGCGTGATCTCATTTTAGAACTTAAAATAAATAGTAAATTAGTTGAAGTTGTGGTCAAAAATGTTTTTGTTGATGAGGGAATATTTTTAGTTAAAAATAATTTAGATAAAATTCTTGAGAATAATAAATCCAGTAAAGTAATTATAATGAGCAATAGTGATGGTATTGATATTCAATTTACTGAATTTAATGCACATCAAAAAATGAGTAAGCCAAAAGGATATCTGGAATTTAATGATGTTTATTATCGAGATTTAATTAAGATTAATAGTTATTTATTAAATGGTAAAAAATCATTTTCATTGAATAAAATTGTTTCATTAATTGATACACTAAGGGGGAATATTTATTTTGATAAAATAATAGCCAGTTTTTCTATAATTGATGATATTATACTATTTAATCAAAACAATGAAAATATTTCTCTTGTTGATATCCTGAATCAAGTGAAACAGAAAATAGAAGATAAATTATTCTATGGCGATCTCCTTTATGGAAAGGAAAAGTTAATTGCATTAGCACAAAAAAATAGCCTAGCAGCAGCAATTTTTTATCGAATGATGGTTAATGAAATCAATGAAGGTTATACTGGAATTAGTAATTTTATTTATGAGCAAATTATTGATAACCCTTTTTTAATATTAGATAAAAATAGAAATATCGGGGTTGTTGGTTATGATTATACGATTAATTTTAAAAATAATTATAAAGCGTTAAAAGAAATTATTGATGGTATTGATGTTTCTGAAATAAAAAATATTTTTCTTTTAGATGATGAAAATAGACTGCACTTAAAAGTAACTTATCAAAGATTATCAGAATATAGAAACAACAAGTATGTTAATAAGCTTCTTCATTTGATTGAAGATGAAATTGATTCTATAAAAAAAACAGATGATACAGGTATTTATCGTGATTTATATCTTGAGTTTTTTAGCAATCATCAGTTTAATAATAGAGTGATTATTCATGAAATAGCACAATTAGAAAGTTATTTTAATAATAATTATCAGGAGCGAAACCATGGCTATCATCCTAGTAATTTTTATATTAATGAAAATGATCCTCTTACCCTACTAGAAAAGTCATTTAATCAGAACAAAAATGAAATAGATGGTAGTTATCTGTTATTTAATGAAAGTAAAGAAAATTTTGATTTTTTATTTGTTGATAATAATTTTATTACTAGAGATTTTGTAGATAATATTATTATTGAAAGCATTAGTGGCGTTTATCAAGATGATATCATCATTTATTTCTATAATGGTGTAAAAAGTGAACAATTAACACAATACTTAAAAGATAAACCAGAAATAGGCCGTTTTCTTGATTATTGTTTAAAACATGAAATAAGAGTGATTGCTGCTGGAAATGAAGAATACTTTCCTGCCACCAATGCGCTTGTTAAGCAGAAAAGCCGTGTTGAATCACTACAAAATGTTATTTTACAACATCAATTTGTTGGTGAAAGAACAATTGTTTTTGCCAATAAGGAGACTTTATTTAGTTATCAAAGTGGTCATTTATTTATTGAAGGGATTGCTCAGCGGCTAAATATGCCTATTTATACTGTGACGGATAACAGTGTTATACTTGAAAATGAATACATTATGGTAAAACCGACGACTGAAAGTCAGTTTATTGGTCACCCTTTACTTGCTGATACAGGTGCATCTAATACGCTACTTACTGAAACAGTACCTAATGAGCCTAATACAATGTCTAATAGGCAAAGAGTAGATATTGAAAATAAAAAATATGCTGTAGAAATCTATCAATTCGTCTCACACAATTACACTAATTATAGAGATAATCAAGAGTTTAAGTTAGGTTATCAGAATGAGATTAGCACTATTTTTCCTGACTATTCTGACAATATGACCATTGCTGATATTTTAAACTACATTCAGTTAAATCGCTATCAGATCAATTATGCTCAATTAGGTGCAATTATTAGGAAAGTCGATCAAATTAACCTTAAATATCATAAAGAAAAACTTGCAGAGTTCAGTGATAAAATAATAAATCACGATTTACTCATTGATAATGCAATTGAGAAATATTTGGTTGAATTATCGGCGATATTTAATACGTCAGATAATAGTTTAATAAAAAGGAATTTAATTCAATCACTTTATGATCCCTCTGTTAATAAAGAATTTAACCAATTTTTAATGGATGGAACGAACTTTGAACAGTGGCAAGAAATAACTAATAAAGACTATGGGAACTATAGTTTAACGGAAAGAACGTATCAAGTTATTGAAATTATTCATGCAATTTATGATACTCCTCACTTAATAGATAATTTAAGTGAACTATCTAAAAATAGGCTTAATGCTTTTTTTGATGAGGGTAATAAAGGTATTTTATCACGAGTATTATTGAGCAAAATTTCAAGCTTTGAACTCTATAAAGAGACCATAAATAATTTAAAAAAACTCGCTGTTATCAGTCAGTCTGATGAAGAGATTAGCGCTTTATCACCAGTAGAAGCATTAAATAAACTCAATGAGTTTAAAGGTGAAGTTAACTTAGCCACAAGTGAAGATAGCTCTACCATTTCTTCTAAAGTGGAAATTAATAATCTTGTCATTGACAAAAGATTACTCTGTTATTTAGGTGCAAAGATAAATGGTGAAAGTATCGATGCGATAGATCTTAATCAGATAGAGAACTGGGATAAAAAAATTACTTTTGATCCTCAGCATCTTAATGATTATTTTTTATCTGTGACGGGCAATGAAAAAGATAAAGAAGTTATTGCATTATTACGTTATCTATTAAATAACAAACAAGATAAAATTAAATATTTTCTTTCTCATATGTCCAGTAGAGCTGATTATGTCGCGGCTCATGAAAGATTAATGAAAATAATAGCATTAGGTAGTAAACAGTATAATCAGCAAGATTGGGAAAATTTAAGAATACCTTCATTAAAAATTCCCAGACATATGAGAGTTATCAGTAAAATTGGTTACGCTAATATTAGCTTCGGTATATGGCAATCAATCAATTCAACCTTTATGCTTGCTGAGCAACTTAATAATCCGCTATTAACCCCTCAAGAGCATAGAGAGACCATCAATAATCTTGCCATAACATGGTCAGAAATGGCCTATAATGGCTTATCTGAACTCATTGAAATCGCTTTAGCTAAAGGATTATTAAAGTACCGTAATAATCCTTTGGAGTATATTAGTAAAACCAGCACTCGAATAGGTATCGGGCTTAATATCCTGTCTATTGGATTTGATATCTATAATATCTACGATAACTTTAGTCGTATCTCAGTAGAAAAAAATGAAAAACGACGGATTGACTATATTGTGAATGGCTCTTTAGCTATAGTTTCCGGATTGGTTACTTTGGGGGTTTCTATCGCAATGCTTGCTGGCTCGACGGTCGCGGGGCCTATTGGTATTGTCGCGGGCGCTGTTATCGCCTTAGCCATTTCAATTTATAATGCCGCAAGACTGATAGAAGAAGCGAAAGAAAAAATAGGATTTACACCACTAGAAGAACTTAATAATGGTTTTTATGCATTTTTAATGGGGGATATCTTACCAAGCAAAAAGAATGAAATCGTCTATTTAGAGACAATATCACAGTTAGAAACCATGATTGCCCAAAATGCGCAAGAACATCTTAAAGAAATAAAAAAACAGGAGCCTCACAGTTATTATTTTTATACGAATGAGAAACAACTTTATGAAGAACATCATTATTATAAAGTGATCCCTCGTATATTGGGGAAAACGTTAGATAATATACTTAATCCGTTTGGAGAAATTGTTGTACAACGAGTGGCGAAAAATTTAAGTAAAGAAGAAGCAGAAAAGATAGCTGCGCTTTCTCATTATCTTAGTGTCGAAAGAACGGAATATAAATACTATGTTCCTAAAGAAGCCATCGCAACAGATGAAATTCTCATTTTTGATATGGATTTTTATGTTAATCAATTAAATCGTTATACGATTAATTTTGCATTTGAAGATGATAATCCTGTTTTTGAGGATGAGGTGGATATCTCTTTTTTTGATAAAATAAGAACAACAAAAGAAAAAACATGGCAAAATTTATCATCAGGAGAATTAACAGATGATTTAATTAAATCAACAGCTGAAAAACAATATTTTGAGCCAAGTTGGCGTGAGAATGAGCTATTTTATTTTAATACTTATAATGGGGATGATATTATTGCTGCACCATTAATAACACAAAATATATTTGATGTTCATAATGGGACTAAACGATTAAGTGGAGGAGAAAAAGATGACACCTTTAATGTGTTCACTTCTGAATCTCCTCGTTATGCCAGCCGTTTTTATGGTAGAGAAGGTAATGATACATTACGTATTATTCAGACAGAAAAAAAATATATAGGGTATGAAGTTAACCTATCTAAAAATTATATTAAATTTATCGGGGGAGAAAATAAATCCAATAGCCAGAGTTTTCATGCCAGACTTTTTATCTTTCAAGAGCAAGGACAAATCTATACCCATAAATTAGCGGATACAATGCCTAATATAACA
Source organism: Proteus sp. MB838 (assembly GCF_054767435.1). Taxonomy (NCBI): domain Bacteria; kingdom Pseudomonadati; phylum Pseudomonadota; class Gammaproteobacteria; order Enterobacterales; family Morganellaceae; genus Proteus; species Proteus sp. MB838. Next base: position 41,383 of record NZ_BAABMO010000028.1, on the reverse strand, counting down.
CTACAAAAACAACCCGTTATTGCCTATTTAGAGAGTTTTGAAAATGTAGTAGGCAGTGAAATAGGTAATGATATTATTTATGGTGACCAAAAAAAATAACTATTTAAATGGCATGGGAGGGGTAGATTCATTATATGGATTAGCTGGAGATGATACGCTGGTATTACGGGAAGGTTATGCACAAGGAGGGGCGGGGAATGATAGTTATACGATTCTAAGAGCATCAAATACGGATAATAATGTTAAACAACTTGAAACTATTATTGATGAAGAGACGCATACAGAAGCTAGTCTTATCCAGTTAAATTATACTTTTGATGAAATTACCGCTATTTCTCGTCGTGAAACAGATATTGTTTTTACGCTTAAAGTTAGTAATGATAAAGATCCTGATCAATTTATCGAGCATTTAATTGCATTAAGTCATGTATACCAAGATAAAAATAGTCAATTATTAGCCCATCGATATACCATTGTGACTATGGATGGTTTTATACTTACTATTAATGAAAATAATAATCAACCAAGAGAGGTATCATATAACTTTAGTTATTTAGAAAAGTATAATCAGCAAGAGAAGCTTCAACAGCTTTCTATTAATGACGATAAACACACATTGTCTATTCAATCTGAAAATAAAACTAAACTTATTCAATTATTACCTGAGCTACAATACAGTGGTTTCTCTTCTGGAGAACATTTAAAGCTTAATCTACAGGGTAATAGCGAAAATAATCATTATGCTGGAATTGCGGCTCATTCATCAATTAAACTGAGTCGCGGTTATGACAATTATCAAATAAGCTCATTGCTAGCTAAAAATAGAAATGAAAAGATCACTATTTCTCTGAGTGATAATGATAAACAATTAACATCTGATTGTACTAGTCATTTCTTTTTATCCGATGTGAGTGGATTTGATTTGATGTTTAGTGATGGCGTTTTATCTCATCGCTATAATCCTGATGCTCATATTAAACTTGTTTTCGATACGGAAAGTGTTAGTGCTATTTTTAACTCAGGAATGACACTTCAATTTATTGATAAAGATAATCGAGTTTTTCATTTGCCTAAGCCAGACAGCGGTCAGCGTTTACTGATCCCCACTATCACTTTGGATGTTAGGTTGAGTCATCAAAGTGATGTTCTGATGATCCCACCCTCCCTACGTTTAAATAAAGAGGCATTATCATTGTATCCTCAGTATTTTCATAGAGAAGAACCATCATCACGTTCAACGCAATTACAGCGTATTATATCCACTCAAACACTAGAGCCTTATCCATTAAAGGTAACAGAATTACTGAGAGATGATATTGCCGTTAATGATAATCAACCTGTTAATTCTATTTTGTCTCTCAATAAACTATTTTCAAACAGATCACAAGATATATTTTCTCAAGCCATAGATTTATTACCAATGATAGAATTAATGGATGGTGATGATATTGTTGTTAATCATAATCAAAGTAGTTCAGTGATTGATGGGGGGAAAGGTGATGATCATATTGTTGTCAATAAAGGGCACCATATTTTAATTGCTGGGGAAGGTAATGATAATCTTAATGGCGGAAGTGGACATGATCTGTTTATTTCAACCTCAGGGAATGATTATCTAAGTGGAGGAAGTGGTAATAATGTTTATATAGTACAAAAACGTCATAGTGAAGTGACGGTGTATGATGAAGGTGAAATGAGCCATATTTTTGTATTAGGGTTATCTGAGCATGAAAAGTTAATATCTTCCCAAGTAGGTGAAGATTGGCAGTACCGAACTACCGATAATCAGTTTATTTTAACGGTTAAAACAACAAGGGTAGGGAAAGCTGAAAATAATACGGTGAAGGTTGTGGAAAAGCAGCAAATATTGTCACCACGAGCGCTTGCGACAATTATTCAACAAATGGCTCAATTTAATCAGCAACAACTATCGACGATGCAAGGCAGTGATGTTATTCCCTCATCAAACTGGTCGCCTTTAGCTGTGGTCGTTAAGCATTTATAATTTCCCTTGTGACCCAATAAAAATAGCCCTAGTTTCAGGGCTATTTTTATGAATTACTATCATTTGATAGCAAAAAATGAGGCTTATTTTGCTAAATGTTCTGCACGTTTAAAGACAAGGGTATTGCCTTCAGACTCGGCGGCATTAAATTGATAACCCTCTAGATTAAATTCTTTAAGTTGTGCCTTATCACTTAATCTTTCTTGAATAATAAAACGGCTCATTAAGCCTCTTGCTTTTTTAGCATAAAAACTAATCACTTTATATTTGCCATTTTTCTCATCAAGAAAAACAGGTTTAATAATTTCAGCATTGAGTTTTTTTGGGTTGACTGATTTAAAATATTCATCAGAGGCTAAATTAACCAAAATATTATCCCCTTGAGCTTCAAGGGCGTTATTTAACGTTTCAGTAATTGTGTTGCCCCAAAACTGGTATAGATCACTGCCTTTTTTATTGTTCAGTTTTATGCCCATCTCTAAGCGGTAAGGTTGCATTAAATCGAGTGGGCGCAATACGCCATATAAACCGGAAAGGATACGCAAATGCTGTTGTGCAAATTGAAAGTCGTCATCTGTGAAAAGTTCAGCGGCTTGCATTCCAGTATAAACATCACCTTTGAACGCTAAAATGGCTTGTCGCGCATTATCGGGTGTAAAGTCAGGTTGCCATTCACCAAAGCGAGCCGCATTTAGTCCTGCCAATTTATCACTAATTTTCATTAAGCTTGCGATATCACTGGACGACAGTTTTCGACATTCTGCAATAAGTTGTTGGGAATATTTTAGCAATTCAGGCTGGGTGAACTGCGTTGTTGCTAAAGGCGATTCGAAATCCAGTGTTTTAGCTGGTGAAATAGTAATTAGCATAATTCCCTCAATAGTTATTTTGATTTAGTTCTACTATAGCAAATTGTTTGGTAGATAAGTTAAATCATAATAATAGGAAAAAACAATACTTTCACCAATGTGCCATAAAATAGACATATTAAACGATTCAGCCTGAGTTGTTATTCTGTTTTTTGCTACTTTTGTTTTGCGAAATCGTTTGGCATTCAAATAATTGCTTTCGATGAATCTAAGCATCTTGTAGTGTGAGCAGTCCATGTTATTATCAATAGATATCCGCAGGTGACTGCAAACAGATTTACCTAGTAGATGAGATAAACAAAATGACCAACAAATTAACTTCTTTGCGTAAACTGACTACAGTTGTAGCTGATACAGGTGACATTGCAGCAATGAAACTGTATCAACCTCAAGACGCAACTACCAACCCTTCTTTAATTTTAAATGCAGCCCAAATTCCTGAATATCGTAAATTAATCGATGAAGCGATTGAATGGGCGCGTTCACAAAGCGATTCTCGCGAGCAACAAATCGTTGATGCGTGTGATAAACTTGCTGTCAATATCGGTTTAGAAATCTTAAAACTGATCCCAGGTCGTATTTCAACAGAAGTTGACGCACGTCTTTCTTATGATACCCAAGCCTGTATCGTCAAAGCGCGTCGTTTAATTAAACTGTATAACGAAGCGGGTATTAGTAACGATCGTATCCTGATTAAACTTGCTTCTACATGGCAGGGTATTCGTGCAGCTGAGCAATTAGAAAAAGAAGGTATCAACTGTAACCTAACTTTACTGTTCTCTTTTGCTCAAGCTCGTGCATGTGCAGAAGCTGGTGTATATCTGATCTCTCCATTCGTTGGCCGTATTATGGATTGGTATAAAGCCAATACAGATAAAAAAGAGTTTGCACCAGCAGAAGATCCAGGTGTTATTTCTGTAACTGAAATTTATAACTACTATAAAGAGCATGGTTATAACACCGTCGTTATGGGAGCTAGCTTCCGTAATATTGGTGAAATTTTAGAATTAGCAGGTTGTGATCGCCTAACTATTTCTCCTGCGTTATTAAAAGAGTTATCAGAAGCACAAGGTGAAGTAGAGCATAAACTATCCTTTAATGGTGAAGTTAAATCACGTCCTGCGCCAATCACTGAAGCTGAATTTTATTGGCAACATAATGCTGATCCAATGGCCGTTGATAAATTATCTGATGGTATTCGTAAATTTGCGGTTGATCAGGAAAAATTAGAGAAAATGATTGCAGATTTATTATAATCTGGCGTTTAATTCTTATAAAAACTGACAACACCCACTTTAAATAGGGGGGTGTTGTCTTTTTTTTTATTGCAAAATAATATTTAAAATAATTTTAAGATTAAATTGATTTGAATAAATAATTTATCCGGTAATAATTATAAAAATTAATTATTAAAAACATCCTATTTATTATTGGTGAATTATGAAAAAGATGGTTTTGGCAACAGTACTGGCATCGCTCTTTTTTAGTAGTGTTGCTATGTCAGAAGATAAAACAGCCTTCTCTTTACCTGCGATTGAAAAAAGTGCGGAAGAAGGGAATGCCGCTTCTCAGTATCAACTTGGTGTTAAATATGAAGGTGGCGAAGGTGTAGAACAAAATACACAAAAAGCATTGGAGTGGTACACAAAAGCGGCTGAACAAGGTCATGCAGAAGCGCAATTAAATTTAGCGTTAATGTATGATATGAATGATGATATTGAGCGTGATGCTGAAAAAGCGGTTTATTGGTATAACAAAGCGGCTGTTCAGGGACTCTCTTTAGCACAATACAATTTGGCCGTCTCTTTTGATGAAGGGGGTGGTGTAGAGCAAGATCATGAAAAAGCAGTATATTGGTATACAAAAGCCGGTGAACAAGGTGATAGCGATGCGCAGTATAATTTAGCGATTTCATATGATGAAGGTATCGGTATCAAACAAGATCATGAAAAAGCGGTGACTTGGTACACTAAAGCCGCAGAGCAAGGTCATGCTGATGCACAATACAACTTAGCTGTCTCTTACGATGAAGGCGAAGGGGTCGAGCGTGATGGTAGCAAAGCGGTATTCTGGTATACCAAAGCGGCAAATCAAGGTAATCGAGATGCGCAAAATAACCTTGGTGTGATGTATGACGAAGGTGATGGTGTAGCAAAAGATCAACGTAAAGCGAACGAATGGTATAAAAAAGCTGCGCTACAAGGTAATGGCTTGGCACAAAATAACCTTGCAATAAACTATTATTATAGCAAAGGGGTTAAACGTAACTTGAAAGAAGCCTATGCATGGTTTGCTGTTGCTGTAGAAAATGGTGAAGGTGATGAGGCTATGCTAAAACGAACCGCCCGAGCCCTCAATGCTGCCCAATTAGCAGAAGCTAAACTTTTAGCTGCTTCTTATATTGCTAAATATCTTGATGACTAAGATTAAATCATTAATGTGATAAAAAACGGGAGTATAAAACTCCCGTTTTTTTATAGCTAAAATAACATAATAGCTTTTACTGAGATTGTTTTTAATTCACCCGTGTTCTCGTGTTAATATCAGCACGCTAATTGGCAGTTATTGATTAATTTGAGGTTGATATGAATGAATTACGTATAGGACTGGTTTCTGTTTCTGATCGTGCATCCAGTGGTGTTTATGAAGATAAAGGCCTGCCCGCTTTAGAAGCTTGGCTAAAAAAAGCAATCACAACCCCTTTTCATATCGAATCACGTTTGATCCCCGATGAGCAACTGATGATTGAACAAACATTATGTGAACTGGTTGATGAAGCAGGATGTCACTTGGTTTTAACAACGGGAGGCACAGGGCCTGCTCGTCGTGATGTTACGCCTGATGCAACATTGGCGATTGCTGATAGAGAGATGCCAGGCTTCGGTGAGCAAATGCGCCAAATCAGTTTGAAATTTGTTCCTACGGCGATTTTATCTCGTCAAGTGGGAGTTATTCGTAATCAAGCCTTAATTTTAAATTTACCGGGACAGCCTAAAGCGATCGCAGAGACATTAGAGGGATTAAAAGACAGTGAGGGACAGGTGATTGTCAGTGGTATTTTTGCCAGTGTTCCTTATTGTATTCAATTATTGGATGGCCCTTATATCGAAACTAACGAAGAAATTGTGGTTGCCTTTAGACCTAAATCAGCACGCCGTTCTACATCTGCTTAATACATTGCATCGGTTGTTTTTGTTATTAATATTGAATGTGAGTACGTTTTGCCCTAATAAGATTAAATAAGAACAACCTGCTATTTTTACCTATGAGTGATGCTTCTGTTGATGATTTATTGATCATTGAGATAACCCACTTTGTGTAATAATTGATTGAAACTGTTATATTTCAATTAGTTATTTTTTATATTAATGGATTATCGCTGTTGTTTTACATCATCATAATGGGTTAAAGACAATATTTATCATAACCTATTGATATATAATATTTATTTTTTATATTGTTATTTTACTAGATCTTTTTTTTATCTTTTTACTATTTTTTTTTATTTTTCCCCTTGATGAATGTATTTATGACCCCATCTATTTTTCAACTGCAATTACCACTATTGAGTTGCGTTGATGTTTATCCGCTTTGTGATGATATTGAGTCCATTAATTTTTTGACTTGAAAAATGAATATTCATCCTCATATAGATTGGTAATCAAATTGATAAAGAATTCTCTTTGGAGGCGTTTAAATGGGTAAAATTATTGGTATTGACCTGGGTACAACTAACTCTTGTGTTGCTGTAATGGACGGTAAGAATGCCCGGGTTATTGAAAACGGTGAAGGCGATCGTACCACTCCTTCGATTGTTGCATATGCACAAGATGGTGAAATTCTAGTTGGTCAACCGGCAAAACGTCAGGCTGTGACTAACCCACAAAATACATTATTTGCCATCAAACGTTTAATCGGTCGTCGTTTCGAAGACGCGGAAGTACAACGTGATGTTTCTATCATGCCTTACAAAATTATTAAAGCTGATAATGGTGATGCATGGGTTGAAGCACGTAACGAAAAAATGGCTCCACCACAAGTTTCTGCTGAAGTATTGAAAAAAATGAAAAAAACAGCGGAAGATTACTTAGGTGAACCAGTTACAGAAGCTGTTATTACAGTTCCTGCTTACTTTAATGATGCGCAACGTCAAGCAACTAAAGATGCGGGTCGTATCGCGGGTTTAGATGTTAAACGTATTATTAACGAACCAACAGCTGCGGCATTGGCTTATGGTTTAGATCGTGAAGTGGGTAACCGCACTATCGCTGTTTATGACTTAGGTGGTGGTACATTCGATATCTCTATCATCGAAATTGATGAAGTTGATGGCGAAAAAACCTATGAAGTTCTGTCAACCAATGGTGATACTCACTTAGGTGGTGAAGACTTCGATAGCCGTTTAATTAACTACTTAGTTGATGAGTTTAAGAAAGAACAAGGCATTGACCTGCGTAATGATCCATTGGCAATGCAACGTCTGAAAGAAGCTGCAGAAAAAGCAAAAATTGAATTATCTTCAGCTCAACAAACAGATGTGAACTTACCTTATGTTACTGCTGATGCGACAGGGCCTAAACACTTAAATATCAAAGTGACTCGTGCAAAACTGGAATCTTTAGTTGAAGACTTAGTAAAACGTTCAATGGATCCAGTAAAAGTTGCATTAGAAGATGCGGGCTTGAAAGTCAGTGAAGTAAACGACGTTATTCTGGTTGGTGGTCAAACTCGTATGCCTATGGTACAAAAAACTGTGGCTGAGTTCTTCGGTAAAGAACCACGTAAAGACGTTAACCCAGATGAAGCTGTTGCTATGGGTGCTGCTGTTCAAGGTGGTGTATTAGCTGGTGATGTTAAAGACGTTCTGTTACTTGACGTGACTCCACTGTCTTTAGGTATTGAAACTATGGGTGGCGTGATGACTTCGCTGATTGCGAAGAATACCACTATCCCAACTAAACATAGCCAAGTATTCTCTACTGCTGAAGATAATCAATCAGCTGTAACTATTCACGTATTACAAGGTGAGCGTAAACGTGCGAGTGATAACAAATCATTGGGCCAATTTAACTTAGATGGTATTCAACCTGCACCACGTGGTATGCCACAAATTGAAGTGACTTTTGATATCGATGCTGATGGTATCTTGCATGTATCTGCAAAAGATAAAAACAGTGGTCGTGAACAAAATATCACCATTAAAGCTTCTTCAGGTTTAAATGAAGAAGAAATCCAAAAAATGGTACGTGATGCAGAAGCTAATGCAGAAGCAGACCGTAAATTTGAAGAGTTAGTGCAAACACGTAACCAAGCAGATCAATTAGTTCACGGTACACGTAAACAAATTGAAGAAGCGGGTGACAAATTAGCGGCTAACGATAAAGAAGCTATCGAAAAAGCGTTAAGCGAATTAGAAATTGCTTCTAAAGGTGAAGATAAAGCTGCTATTGAAGCAAAACTGCAAGCGTTAGTTGAAGCTTCAAAACCTCTGTTAGAAATTGCACAACAACAAGCTCAAGCGGGTGCAGGTAATACTGCCGATGCAACTGATGCAGGTGCGAAGAAAGATGACGATGTTGTCGATGCAGAGTTTGAAGAAGTAGACGGCAAAGATAAAAAATAATGCCCTTAACGGGCCGCGGTAACTCAATAATGAACAGTTACTGATACCGAAACACGGGCGTCGAGGCAACTCTACGCCCGTGTGCTTATGTCAAGGGTAATCCAGAATGGCGAAAAGAGATTTTTACGAAGTACTCGGGTTAAGTAAAACAGCCGATGAAAAAGAGATCAAACGTGCTTATAAGCGTTTAGCGATGAAATATCACCCAGATCGTAATCAAGGTGATAAAGATTCGGAATCTAAATTTAAAGAAATTAAAGAAGCTTACGAAGTTCTTAGCGATCCACAAAAACGTGCGGCCTATGATCAATATGGTCATGCTGCCTTTGAACAAGGTGGTTTTGGTGGTCAAGGCGGTGGTGGCTTTGGTGGCGCTGACTTTAGCGATATCTTTGGTGATGTGTTTGGCGATATTTTTGGTGGTGGTCGTCGTCAACAACGTGCTGCACGCGGCTCAGATTTGCAATACAACATGGACTTAACGCTAGAAGAAGCTGTTCGTGGTATTACCAAAGAGATCCGCATTCCAACCTTAGAAACCTGTGATAAATGCCACGGAAGTGGGGCAAAAGAAGGCACATCAGCGGAAACTTGCTCAACATGTCATGGGGCAGGTCAGGTTCATTTACGTCAAGGTTTCTTCACCGTTCAACAACCATGCCCTACTTGTCATGGTCGCGGTAAAGTAATTAAAGAGCCTTGCTCTAAATGTCATGGTGATGGCCGTGTTGAACGTTATAAAACCTTATCAGTTAAAATCCCGGCGGGAGTGGATACCGGTGATCGTATTCGTTTAAGTGGTGAAGGTGAAGCGGGTGAGCAAGGAGCACCGGCGGGCGATCTGTATGTACAGGTTCATGTTCGTCAGCACCATATATTTGAACGAGATGGTAATAACCTCTATTGCGAAGTACCTATTAACTTTGCGGTTGCAGCATTAGGGGGAGAAATTGAGGTGCCAACTCTCGATGGTCGTGTGAAACTAAAAATTCCAGCAGAAACACAAACTGGCAAAATGTTCCGCATGAAAGGCAAAGGTGTTAAATCTGTACGTAGCCATGGTGTCGGTGATTTAATGTGCCGTGTTGTTGTTGAAACGCCAGTGAAACTGAATGAAAAACAAAAGCAGCTTATGGAACAGCTAGGTGAATCATTTGGTGGTAAAGGTGGTGAAAAAAATACACCGCGCTCTAAGAGTTTCTTAGATGGAGTAAAAAAATTCTTTGATGATTTAACCAAATAATTTTTGCGTTATCTTCATTCTCAAAAGCCTGATAATGTATTGCCTATCAGGCTTTTTCTTATCAATTTCATAAAAATACCTAGAAACTTTCTCTGTTATCTTCAATACTCATTCCCCTCTTATTTCATTAGGTATCCTCTGGTAACAAAAAAGGTTGAACAATATTATCTTCACCTCTTATTATTCTTGTGAGTAAATTATCAACTATTCTTAATAAAAAGCACACTATAGTCACAATAATATGGATAAAAAATAGAATATTTACCTATTTTCTATCAATTCTTGTTTTAAATGTGAATTATTACTTATGTTTATCATAAAAAATAATTGTATCAATAGGTTGTATTTTATTTTTTTTATTTTTGCTTTTTATCTTTCGTGATATTACTTATTGATTATTTTTTACATAATCCCTTCTTTACTCTTGATATAAGCGATTGAGATCGAAAAAGCCGAATTATTTTTGCTAAATAATCTGTTTTTTACGAATTCATAATTAGCATATTATTAACACAAATAGACATTTTTAGGTTAACAATATGACAGCAATTATTAGACAATTTTTAAGATTAGAGGCATCAGGCGGTATTCTTCTGATTGTTGCTGCTATTATCGCATTAATAATGGCGAATACACCTCTTAGTGCTTTGTATAATGAGTTTTTATCTATCCCAATAATGATTAAATTTGGGGCATTAGAGCTAGATAAACCGTTGATCTTATGGGTTAACGATGCACTCATGGCCATCTTTTTCTTAGTGGTAGGATTAGAAGTCAAACGGGAGCTAAAAGAAGGTTCCTTAGCGCAACGTGATCGCGCTATTTTTCCTGCAATTGCAGCAGTAGGAGGAATGTTAGCACCTGCTTTGATTTATCTATTTTTTAATCATGGCGATGCGATTGGTCAGCAAGGATGGGCTATTCCGGCAGCAACAGATATTGCTTTTGCTCTAGGTGTAATGGCGTTACTAGGGCGTCGCGTTCCTGTGGAATTGAAAGTCTTTTTATTAGCGCTAGCCATTATTGATGATCTTGGTGTCATTGTGATTATTGCTCTCTTTTATTCTAAGAGTGTGGCATTAGTCCCGTTATTATTGGCAGCGCTAATCACCATCATGTTGTTTATTCTTAATTGGCGTAAAGTGAGTAATACAGCAGTTTACTTAGTCCTAGGCTTTATTTTGTGGGTGTGTATTTTGAAATCAGGTATACATGCCACAATAGCGGGAGTGATTGTTGGATTCTTGATCCCATTAAGAGATAAAGAGGGGGCTTCACCGTCGGAAGAGTTAGAGCATGTTTTACACCCGTGGGTTGCCTACTTAATATTACCGCTATTTGCTTTTAGTAATGCGGGGGTTTCTTTAAATGGCGTTACCCTTGATGGCATGTTATCGACCTTACCCGTTGGTATTGCGTTAGGGCTTTTCTTAGGTAAGCCGATTGGGATTTTTCTCTTTAGTTGGGTTTCGGTAAAACTAGGGATTGCAAAATTGCCAGATGCGATTAATCTTAAGCAAATATTTGCCGTTTCTGTTTTATGTGGTATCGGTTTTACTATGTCTATCTTTATCGCAGGTCTTGCGTTTGAAGGTGCTATAGAAGCCTATAATACATACTCTAAACTGGGTATTTTAGTTGGCTCAACCATGGCTGCTGTTGTGGGATATTTATTGCTTAACTCTGTTTTACCGAAGTTGAAGCAGAAGCAAAAATAGCGAAATTGAGTAGGGAACTCGTTTTCTAAACACAATAAAAACCGAGCTATAAACATAAACCTACGGCGCAATACCTTGTATTGTGCCGTAGGTGTTTTTATGAGGATTGGAGAAAGGAACACCAATCGCTAATGCGTTGTTAACGAAGTCTGTGTGATGAGATCACAGAAGTTGAAAGGAAAATCACTATGCGTGTGTCACATCTCAATTTTAATCATCTTTATTATTTTTGGCATGTGTGTAAAGAAGGCTCTGTTGTAGGGGCTGCGGAAGCGCTGTATCTGACACCTCAGACAATTACAGGGCAAATTAAAGCATTAGAAGAAAGATTAGGGGGGAAATTATTCAAGCGTCAAGGGCGCGGATTAGTTCCCTCTGAATTAGGTCAGCTTATTTTTCGCTATGCCGATAAAATGTTTATGCTGAGCCAAGAGATGCTAGATATTGTCAACTATAGTCGAGAATCTAACCTGTTATTTGATGTTGGGGTTGCCGATGCGCTATCCAAACAACTTGTTAGTCGTGTATTAGAAGCGGCGGTTATTGATCATGAACAAATACATTTACGCTGTTTTGAATCGACTCACGAATTGTTGTTAGAGCAATTAAGTCAGCATAAGTTAGATATGATTTTATCTGATTGTCCCGTAGATTCCTCACAACAAGAGGGGCTGTTCTCTGTTAAATTGGGTGAGTGTAGTGTCAGTTTTTTCTGCAGTCAGCCAATACCAGAAAAGCCATTCCCAGAATGTTTAGAAGATAGAAAATTGCTTATCCCTGGTCGACGCTCTATGTTAGGTCGTCATTTGTTAACTTGGATACGCAATAAAAATCTTCAAGTAGAAATTTTAGGTGAATTTGATGATGCTGCATTAATGAAAGCATTTGGTTTAAATCATAATGCTATCTTTGTTGCACCTTCTATTTATACCAATGAGACATTTGTCCAAAGTAATATTGAGGAAATAGGCACATTAGACTCGGTAAAAGAAGAGTATTACGTTATTTTTGCTGAACGTATGATCCAGCATCCGGCAGTACAACGTGTGTGTAATACCGATTTTTCAGCTTTGTTTAGTGGTGAAAAGAAAGCCAATAACGAATGAAATACGTAGAGTTTGCATAGACAGAATGTAAAAAAACCGGCCTAAGCCGGTTTTTTAAACACAAAAACAATAATTACATTGCTTTGATTTGTGCTTGCAGATTAGCTTTATGACGTGCTGCTTTATTCTTATGAATTAAGCCTTTAGTTGCCTGACGGTCAACAATTGGTTGCATGTCATTAAATGCTTTTTGTGCTGCTTCTTTATCACCAGAAGCAACTGCTGCGTATACTTTTTTGATGTAAGTACGCATCATTGAACGACGGCTTGCGTTGTGCTGACGACGCTTTTCAGACTGAACCGCACGTTTCTTAGCTGATTTGATATTAGCCAAGTTCCAACTCCCAAATATATTCTAGCGAGGACAATACAAAGGTGAAGGAATATGCCTTTTCAACCTAAGTTTGTCAATGGATTTATACAAAATTAGCGTCGTTGTACGCGACACTGGTTTCGTTGTGATGGCGCAAGATTTTATCAGTTAAGACGGGTAGAATACAGTCTTTTGAGTGAAAAAATCATCAAAATCGTGTATATGAGTAATAAATAATAGATTCTAAGCGGATCTACGGTTGATTTTGTGCGATTTTATAACCAACAAGTGAGTAATCGTTTATTTTTTGTTAGCAGTGAGCATGTTAATTTAACAATCATAGTGAATTGACAAAGCAAGATATTACTCACCAATAAACATTGATATATTGGGTTACTCTCGAGCCTTTGACAAGGTATAATCCAATTATTTCCACGGTATTGAGCCAGTTATGGAGCTAATTCGCGGTATACAGAATATTCGAGCACAACATCATGGTTGTGTTCTAACAATTGGCAATTTTGATGGTGTCCATCGCGGTCATCAGGCATTATTAAAACACTTGAAGCAAGAAGCATCACGTCGTGGCCTACCTACTGTTGTGATGACATTTGAACCTCAACCTCTGGAGTTTTTTTTGCCAGAGAAAGCACCTGCTCGTCTAACGCGCCTACGCGATAAGATAAAATATTTGGCAGAGTGTGGTATTGATTACCTGTTATGTGTCAAATTTGATAAGCAATTTGCGGCACAAACACCGGAAGAGTTTGTTTCATCACTCTTAGTTGATAAATTAGGTGTGAAGTTTTTAGCCATTGGCGATGATTTTCGTTTTGGTAAAAATAGAGCAGGTGATTTTCATTTTTTACAACAAGCCGGTGCTCGATACGGATTTGAGGTGGCAAATACCGAAAGTTATTGTGACAAAGGATTACGTATTAGCAGTACGGCGGTACGAGAAGCCTTATTCAATGACGATTTAGCATTAGCTGAATCATTGCTTGGACACCCTTATAGCGTTTGTGGACGCGTGGTACATGGTAATCAATTAGGCAGAACTATTGGTTTTCCAACCGCCAATATTCCCATGAAACGCTTAGTGGCACCTGTTGCTGGTGTTTATGCGGTTGATGTTTATTTAGCCGACCATCAATCGCCTTTAGCGGGGGTGGCTAATATTGGCAGTCGTCCTACCGTAAAAGGTAAGGGTGTACAATTAGAAGTTCATTTAATCGACGTTAATATGGATTTATATGGACGTCGTATTGATGTTGTGTTACGAAAGAAATTACGTAATGAACAGCGATTTGCATCATTGGATGCGTTGAAACAGCAAATCGCAAATGATGTGGCTGCTGCTAGGGATTTTTTATTGCAGCGGTCGGAGTCATAAACTAGCGGAAACTTGGAACTGAGAATCGAATGAGTGACTATAAAAATACCCTGAACTTACCAGAAACAGGGTTCCCTATGCGCGGGGATTTAGCAAAGCGCGAACCAGAAATGTTATCACGTTGGTACAAAGAAGGTTTGTATCAAGCTATTCGTCAAGCTAAAAGTGGTAAGAAAACATTTATTTTGCATGATGGCCCTCCTTATGCCAACGGCAATATTCATATTGGTCACTCAGTAAACAAAATTCTCAAAGATATTATTATTAAATCCAAAGGGCTGTCAGGCTTTGATTCTCCGTACATTCCAGGATGGGATTGTCACGGATTACCTATTGAATTAAAAGTTGAACAAATTGTAGGTAAACCAGGAGAAAAAGTCTCTGCAGCTCAATTCCGCGAGGAGTGCCGTAAATATGCTTATGAGCAAATAGAGGCGCAGAAAAAAGATTTTATTCGTTTAGGTGTGCTAGGAGATTGGGACAAACCTTATCTCACTATGGACTACAAAACGGAAGCCAATACTATTCGTGCATTAGCGCGTATTATCGCTAATGGTCACCTATTAAAAGGGGCAAAACCTGTTCACTGGTGTACGGCTTGTGGTTCATCGCTAGCTGAAGCGGAAGTGGAATATTACGATAAAACCTCTCCTTCTATCGATGTGCGTTTCCGTGCGGTTGATTCAAACGCTGTAGCGGCTAAATTTGGTGTCGTCACTGATAAACCTATTTCTTTAGTTATTTGGACTACCACACCATGGACATTACCTGCTAACCGTGCAATTGCATTAAATGGCGAATTTAATTACGCATTAGTTTCATTTAATGATGAGTGCGTCATTTTAGCGGCAGACTTAGTTGAACACGTTATGAAACGTATCGGTGTCACAGACTGGGCTGTTTTAGGTGAATGTAAAGGTAGTGATTTAGAATTATTGCGCTTCAATCACCCATTTATGGGCTTTGATGTGCCAGCCATTTTAGGCGATCACGTTACATTAGATGCCGGTACAGGGGCTGTTCATACCGCGCCGGGTCATGGTCCTGATGACTTTGTTATTGGTCAAAAATATGGTTTAGAAGTGGCTAATCCGGTTGGACCTAATGGTTGTTATCTTCCTAATACGTATCCGACCTTAGATGGTGTGTTTGTTTTTAAAGCTAATGATGTGATTGTTGAGTTACTAAAAGAAAAAGGTGCTCTATTACATCATGAAGCAATGCAACATAGTTATCCTTGCTGTTGGCGACATAAAACACCAGTTATCTTCCGTGCCACTCCACAATGGTTTATCGGTATGGATAAAAATGGATTACGTCAACAATCCTTAAAAGAGATCAAAGGTGTTAAATGGATCCCTGATTGGGGCCAAGCTCGTATTGAGTCAATGGTGGAAAACCGTCCTGACTGGTGTATTTCTCGTCAGCGTACTTGGGGAACACCAATGTCGCTGTTTGTGCATAAAGAAACACAAGAGCCTCATCCTCGTACTCTAGAGTTAATGGAAGAAGTCGCTAAGCGTGTAGAAGTGAGTGGTATTCAAGCTTGGTGGGACTTAGATATCCGCGAACTGCTGGGTGATGAAGCTGATGACTACATGAAAACACCTGACACACTTGATGTTTGGTTTGATTCAGGATCAACGCACTCAACCGTAGTTGATGCTCGTCCTGAATTCCATGGCAATTCTGCTGATCTCTATTTAGAAGGTTCAGACCAACATCGTGGTTGGTTTATGTCTTCTCTTATGATTTCAACGGCAATTAAAGGCAAAGCGCCTTATCGTGAAGTATTAACACACGGTTTCACCGTAGATGGACAAGGCCGTAAAATGTCGAAATCCATTGGTAATACTGTTAGCCCTCAAGATGTAATGAACAAACTGGGTGCGGATATTTTACGTTTATGGGTTGCCTCCACCGATTATACGGGGGAAATTGCGGTTTCCGATGAGATCTTAAAACGTTCTGCTGATACTTATCGTCGTATTCGTAATACAGCGCGTTTCTTCTTAGCGAACTTAAATGGCTTTGATCCAGCTAAACATCAAGTTAAACCTGAAGAGATGGTAATACTTGATCGTTGGGCGGTCGGTCGTGCGAAAGCGGCACAGGAAGATATCCTCAAACACTATGAAAACTACGATTTCCATAATGTTATTCAGCGTCTTATGCAGTTCTGCTCAGTAGAAATGGGATCTTTCTATCTAGATATCATTAAAGACAGACAATACACTGCGAAAAGCGACAGTGTTGCTCGCCGTAGTTGTCAAACTGCGCTATACCATATTATCGAAGCATTAGTACGTTGGATGGCACCAATTATGTCGTTCACTGCGGATGAGATTTGGGCACAGTTACCGGGTGAGCGTGCGAAATTTGTTTTCACTCAAGAATGGTACACAGATTTATTTGGTTTAGAGGCATCTGAAACCTTAAATGATGAGTACTGGGCGGAATTATTAGCCGTTCGTAGTGAAGTCAATAAGGTGTTAGAGCAAGCTCGTACCGATAAGCAACTACGTGGCTCTTTAGAAGCGGCAGTAACACTGTATGCGGATAAAGCCTTAGCGGAAAAACTGAATGCATTAGGAAACGAATTGCGTTTTGTTTTACTTACCTCTCAAGCGACCGTTGCTGATATTCATGATGCGCCAGAAAACGCGTTAGCATCTGATATGGCGGGGCTGAAAATTGTCTTGAGTAAAGCGCAAGGTGAAAAATGTCCACGTTGCTGGCACTATGCAACTGACATTGGTCAAGTGGCGGAACACGCTGATTTATGTGGTCGCTGTGTTACTAACGTAGCCGGTAACGGTGAAGAACGTAAGTTTGCTTAATTGATGAAGAAAACACTTTGCTCTACAGGTTTACGCTGGCTCTGGTTGGCTATTGCTGTAGTGGTGTTGGACTTAGGTACAAAACAGTATTTCATGCAGACATTCCGTCTGTATGAATCTGTGGCTGTCATGCCTTTTTTCAACTTCACTTATGCTCATAACTATGGCGCAGCTTTTAGCTTTTTAGCCGATAAAGGCGGATGGCAACGTTGGTTTTTTGCATTAATCGCACTGGCAATCTGCATTGTCTTAGTGGTGATGATGTATAAAAATAAAGCGAGTGCCAAGCTAAGTAATATTGCTTATGCGCTTATTATAGGCGGAGCATTGGGTAATCTTTCTGATCGTCTGATCCATGGATTTGTCATCGATTTTCTGGACTTTTATGTCGGTGATTGGCATTGGCCTACTTTTAATATTGCTGATGTGTCTATTTGTCTTGGTGCAGGTTTAATTATCATTGAGAGCTTTTTCCCTGATAAGAATGCCAGCCCACAAGAAGCCAACAAGCAGAAGTAATCTGACAGATCAGTTAACTAAAATAACCCCTGCCTAATGGCGGGGGTTACGCTTAATAGAAGGTATTAGTATGAGTATGCAGATCCTCAATAATAGTGCGGTATTGCTGAATTTCACCTTAAAATTGGCAGACGGCTCTGTTGCTGAATCTACACAAGCACATGGAAAACCGGCGTTATTTCGTCTTGGTGATGAAAGCTTATCGCCTGCTTTAGAAGCAGAGTTGGTAGGACTTAAAGAAGGGGAAAAGAAAACCTTCACGCTTGCGGGGGGGGCATATTTTTGGTAAATATAATCCTGATCTTATTCAATACTTTATGCCTTCTGATTTTGCGCAATCCGGTATTCCTGAAACAGGTACCATTATGCTGTTTACGGCAATGAATGGTAATGAAATGCCAGGAATTGTGCAGGAAGTGACGGAAGATTCTGTTACTGTCGATTTTAATCATCCATTAGCGTTACAAGATGTCACATTTGATATTGAAGTCGTCAGTATTGATCCACAGGAGGAAACAACAAATGCAAATATTGCTGGCTAACCCACGAGGCTTTTGTGCGGGTGTTGACCGAGCTATCAGCATTGTTGAACGTGCATTAGAAATCTATGGCGCGCCAATTTATGTACGCCACGAAGTGGTTCATAATCGCTATGTAGTCAATGATTTACGCGAACGTGGTGCTATTTTTATTGAAGAAATCTCCGAAGTGCCGGATAACGCTATTTTGATCTTCTCAGCACACGGTGTTTCTCAAGCTATTCGCCAAGAGGCACGCTCTCGTAATTTAACGATGCTTTTTGATGCCACTTGTCCTTTAGTGACCAAAGTACATATGGAAGTCGCAAGGGCGAGCCGTAAAGGTAAAGAGGCCATTTTAATTGGCCATGCCGGACACCCAGAAGTTGAAGGGACGATGGGGCAATACAGTAACCCAGAAGGGGGAATGTATTTGGTTGAATCTCCAGATGATGTATGGAAACTAAAAGTGAAAGATGAAGATAATCTTTGCTTTATGACACAAACTACATTATCCGTCGATGATACTTCCGAAGTGATTGATGCCTTAAATAAACGATTCCCTAAAATCATCGGGCCCCGTAAAGATGATATCTGCTATGCGACAACCAATCGTCAAGAAGCTGCTCGAGAGCTTGCAGAGCGTGCCGATGTCGTGTTTGTTGTTGGCTCTAAAAACTCATCTAACTCAAATCGATTAGCAGAGCTTGCACAACGTGCAGGCAAACCCTCTTATTTAATCGATAGTGCTGAAGATATTGATGAAATATGGGTAAGCCATGCCAATATTGTTGGGGTGACAGCAGGAGCATCAGCACCAGATATTTTAGTTCAACAAGTCTTAGCACGATTAAAGGCCTTTGGTGCAGAAGAAGTGATTGAGCTATCTGGCAGAGAAGAAAACATTGTTTTTGAAGTGCCAAAAGAGTTACGTCTTGACTATAAAGTAGTCGAATAATAACAATAGCTATAAACATTTAATTTACCAAGCAGAGCCAAGGCTCTGCTTTTTTTATCTCCTTTTTTATAAATCGTAAAATTTAATGAATAATCATGCGGTTCATCGCTTTTGCTGATGATCTCTATCCTTTTGTTCGTTTTTCTTATTATCGTCGTTAAATGCTGGCATCAAACGAATGACATCGTTAATCTGTAAAGTATTAATAAAGATCATAAGTGTTACTAAGGAGAACATAGATTATGTCTGCAACAGAACTTCGTCTTGCCGTAGTGGGGGCTGGAGGGCGTATGGGGCGCCAGCTGATCCAAGCGATTAATCAGCAACAAGGTGTGGTATTAGGTGCTGCTTTTGAACGTACTAATTCTTCATTGATAGGGGCTGATGCAGGAGAGTTAGCGGGAATTGGTCATATCGGTATCACTGTTACTGATAATTTATTAGCTCAAGTCGGGCAATTTGATATTTTAATCGATTTTACGCGTCCAGAGGGTACGTTGTCCCATCTGGCATTTTGTGTTGAGCATCATAAAGGCATGATTATTGGAACTACCGGTTTTGATGAAGAAGGTAAAAAAGCCATTAATTGTGCTGCACAAACTATTCCTATTGTCTTTGCTGCTAACTTTAGTGTTGGCGTTAATTTAGTGCTTAAATTATTAGAAAAGGCAGCTAAAGTGATGGGATCTTATAGTGATATTGAAATTGTAGAAGCTCACCATCGTCATAAGGTTGATGCACCATCTGGTACGGCCTTAGCGATGGGCGAGTCGATTGCAGAGACTTTAGGTCGTGATCTGAAAGATTGTGCGGTTTATCAACGAGTTGGACATACAGGAGAACGTGATCCTCGCAGTATTGGCTTTGCGACTATTCGTGCAGGGGATATTGTGGGTGAACACACTGCTATTTTTGCAGATATTGGTGAGCGAGTAGAGATTAGCCATAAGGCATCGAGTCGAATGACCTTTGCAAATGGCGCGGTTAAGTCAGCTATTTGGCTAAGTGAAAAAAAATCTGGTCTTTATAATATGAAAGATGTGCTTTCTTTAGAAGAATTATGATTTTGTTTTATATTTAATTCGTTGAAAACCCATGATTATTTATATTATTTGTGGGTTTTTATTGTTGTTTGTATGGTTTTTGTTTGTTGTTTTTATTTTTTAATAACTTCCTTTGTTTTCTTCCGTTTTTATAGTTAAAATTTCGCTTAAGTCTCTTTTTTTCTTTTTTTTATCATCTTTTTAAAATATCTTGGTAAGCAAACGGTTAAATTTGTAAGATGGGTGATGGAAATTGTCACTTAGCTGATTAAATTGCTAATGATCGATATTTTTTTAATTAAAAGAGTGTTTTTTCTAGACATCTGCTCATGGGATCTTTAGAATGCGCCCAATTTGCCAAAAATTTGCCCAAATTTATGTTTTTGGCATTGATTTAGAGTCTTAAATCTGAATTAATATGCATGAAATGTGATTTATTATTCTCTGGAGGGCGTTTTGATTAAATCAGCTATACTGGTTCTAGAAGATGGGACCGAATTCCACGGCAGGTCGATAGGCGCAGAAGGCGCTGCTATCGGTGAAGTCGTTTTTAATACTTCCATGACCGGTTACCAAGAAATATTAACCGACCCTTCTTACTCCCAACAAATTGTTACTCTCACCTATCCTCATATTGGCAATACCGGCGTTAATTCCTCAGATAAAGAATCAGCAACTATCCATGCTCAAGGGTTAATTATTCGCGATTTACCCCTAGTGATGAGTAATTATCGTGCCGAAGAGAGCTTAGCCGATTACCTTAAACGTCATCAGATTGTGGCGATAGCTGATATTGATACACGTAAATTGACGCGATTATTGAGAGAAAAAGGCGCACAAAACGGTTGTATTATCGCAGGCACTCATCTTGATGCTAAACAAGCGCTTGAAAAAGCAAAAGCGTTTCCAGGATTAAAAGGAATGGATTTGGCGAAAACGGTGACAGTGGAACAACCTTACCAATGGACACAAGGCAGTTGGACATTAAAAGGAGAGTTGCCCGCCACTCAATCACCACAAGATCTCCCTTTACATGTGGTGGCCTATGATTTTGGTGTGAAACGTAATATTTTACGTATGCTGGTGGATAGAGGCTGTCGAGTAACAGTGGTTCCAGCACAAACCTCAGCCCAAGAAGTGTTAGCGCTCTCACCTGATGGCATTTTTCTCTCTAATGGTCCGGGGGATCCAGAGCCCTGTGATTATGCAATTGACGCCATCCAAACTTTCTTAACTACCGATATTCCAGTATTTGGTATCTGCTTAGGGCACCAATTATTAGCCTTGGCGAGTGGTGCAAAAACCGTAAAAATGAAATTTGGTCATCATGGTGGCAACCATCCCGTTAAAGATTTAGATAATAACAGTGTGATGATCACCGCCCAAAACCACGGCTTTGCTGTTGATGAAGCATCGTTACCTGATTGTTTAAGAGTGACACATAAATCACTATTTGATGGTTCTCTACAAGGTATTCATCGCACAGATAAAGCTGCATTTAGTTTCCAAGGTCACCCAGAAGCGAGTCCAGGGCCGCATGATGCGGCGCCGCTTTTTGATCACTTTATTGAACTTATTGAGCAATATCGTCAAAACCTGCAATCAGTGACAAACAAATAAATCAGGAGTGAAAAAAATGGCTAAAAGAACAGATATTAAAACAATCCTGATTTTAGGTGCAGGCCCGATTGTGATTGGTCAAGCGTGTGAATTTGACTATTCAGGCGCACAAGCGTGTAAGGCACTGCGCGAAGAGGGATATCGTGTTGTTTTGGTAAATTCAAATCCTGCTACCATTATGACAGATCCTGAAATGGCAGATGCCACTTATATTGAGCCTATTCATTGGCAAGTGGTCAGAAAAATTATTGAGAAAGAGCGCCCTGATGCCATATTACCGACAATGGGCGGACAAACGGCATTAAACTGTGCCTTAGAATTAGAGCGTCAAGGGGTGTTAGCTGAATTTGGCGTAACAATGATAGGTGCAACGGCTGATGCTATTGATAAAGCGGAAGATAGACAACGCTTTGATAAAGCGATGAAAAAAATTGGTCTGGATACGGCTCGTTCAGGCATCGCTCATACTATGGACGAAGCATTTGCAGTGGCTGAGCAAGTGGGTTTCCCTTGTATTATTCGCCCTTCATTTACTATGGGGGGAACAGGGGGGGGGATCGCCTATAATCGTGAAGAATTTGAAGAAATTTGTACTCGAGGTTTAGATTTATCACCGACCAATGAACTATTAATTGATGAATCATTAATTGGCTGGAAAGAGTATGAAATGGAAGTGGTGCGCGATAAAAATGATAACTGCATTATCGTTTGCTCCATTGAAAACTTTGATGCGATGGGGATCCATACCGGTGACTCTATCACGGTTGCTCCAGCGCAAACGCTAACAGACAAAGAATATCAAATTATGCGTAATGCCTCGATGGCAGTATTACGCGAGATTGGGGTTGAAACCGGTGGCTCCAATGTGCAATTTGCCGTTGATCCTAAAACAGGGCGTTTAATTGTTATTGAAATGAATCCTCGTGTTTCTCGCTCATCAGCATTAGCGTCAAAAGCAACAGGTTTCCCAATTGCAAAAGTCGCGGCAAAACTTGCAGTAGGTTATACCCTCGATGAGTTGATGAATGATATCACTGGAGGAAGAACCCCAGCCTCTTTTGAACCTCCTATTGATTATGTAGTGACTAAAATCCCTCGCTTTAACTTTGAAAAATTTGCCGGTACCAATGACCGTTTAACCACGCAAATGAAATCTGTTGGTGAGGTGATGGCTATTGGGCGTACTCAACAAGAGTCAATGCAAAAAGCATTACGCGGACTAGAGGTTGGTGCAACTGGGTTTGATCCTAAAGTAAACCTCGACGATCCCGAAGCGCTCACCAAAATTCGTCGTGAATTAAAAGAAGCTGGATCGGATCGCATTTGGTATATCGCGGATGCTTTCCGCGCTGGAATGTCGGTTGATGGGGTGTTTAATCTCACCAATATCGATCGTTGGTTCTTAGTGCAAATAGAAGAGATTGTTCGCCTAGAAGAGCAAGTGGCACAACTTGGTTTAGCAGGTCTAAATGCTGATTTCTTGCGTCAATTAAAACGTAAAGGTTTTGCTGATGCACGCCTAGCTAATATCTTGAATGTGAAAGAGCAAGTCATTCGCCAACTACGGGAACAATATCAATTACACCCAGTTTATAAACGGGTTGATACTTGTGCGGCAGAATTTGCTACGGATACCGCTTATATGTACTCCACTTATGAAGAAGAGTGTGAGTCGGATCCAAATCAAGACAAACCTAAAGTGATGGTCTTAGGTGGTGGTCCAAATCGTATCGGTCAGGGGATAGAGTTTGATTATTGTTGTGTTCATGCCGCTCTAGCATTACGGGAAGATGGGTATGAAACCATTATGGTCAATTGTAATCCAGAAACGGTTTCAACGGATTATGATACCTCCGATAGACTTTATTTTGAGCCAGTCACCCTTGAAGATGTATTAGAAATAGTACGGATCGAAAAACCACAAGGCGTGATTGTGCAATATGGTGGTCAAACGCCATTAAAATTAGCAAGAGCTTTAGAAGCTGAAGGGGTGCCTGTTATCGGCACCAGTCCTGATGCAATCGATAAGGCAGAAGACAGAGAACGTTTCCAAAAAGCCGTGGATAAGTTAGGGTTAAAACAACCAGAAAATGCCACAGTGACGACATTAGAAGAAGCGGTAGAGAAGGCAAAATCTATTGGTTACCCGCTGGTGGTACGTCCATCTTATGTCCTTGGTGGACGAGCAATGGAAATTGTTTACGATGAAATTGATTTACGTCGTTATTTCCAAACGGCGGTCAGTGTTTCTAATGATGCACCCGTACTGTTAGACCGATTCCTAGATGATGCCATTGAAGTAGATGTTGATGCGATTTGTGACGGTCAGCAAGTGGTGATAGGCGGTATTATGGAGCATATCGAACAAGCGGGTGTTCACTCTGGAGACTCTGCTTGCTCTCTACCTGCTTATACTTTAAGCCAAGATATTCAAGATATAATGCGCAAGCAAGTACGTGAACTTGCTTTTGAATTAGGCGTTAAAGGGTTGATGAACGTACAGTTTGCGGTGAAAGGTAATGATGTTTATCTTATCGAAGTGAATCCTCGCGCCGCACGTACAGTGCCTTTTGTCTCTAAAGCAACCGGTGTGCCATTAGCAAAAGTTGCTGCTCGAGTGATGATAGGACAAAGTCTTGAACAGCAAGGCGTTACCAAAGAGGTGATCCCTCCTTACTACTCGGTTAAAGAGGTGGTACTTCCCTTTAATAAATTCTCAGGTGTCGATCCTATTTTAGGGCCTGAAATGCGATCTACCGGTGAAGTGATGGGGGTTGGTGCTACTTTTGCACAAGCTTTTGCTAAAGCGATGTTAGGTAGCAATTCCACCATGAAGAAAAAAGGAAGAGCGCTACTTTCGGTTCGTGAAGGTGATAAAAAACGTGTCGTTGATTTAGCAACTAAGCTATTGAAAAATGGTTTTGAGTTAGATGCAACACATGGTACTGCCATTGTCTTGGGGGAAGCCGGTATCAATCCTCGCCTAGTGAATAAAGTGCATGAAGGGCGACCTCATATTCAAGATAGAATTAAAAATGGTGAGTATGACTATATTGTCAATACGACTGCCGGTCGCCAAGCTATTGAGGATTCAAAACTGATCCGCCGTAGTGCATTACAATATAAAGTTCACTATGACACTACATTAAATGGCGGATTTGCGACAACACTGTCATTGAGTGCTGATCCTACTATTGATGTTATTTCAGTCCAAGAGATGCATGCAAAGATAAAAAAATCTTAACTTTTTAGTTGTTGTTATACCAATCCCGAATAGGTATTAATTACCTATTCGGGATTTTTCTTTTTTCGATGTAATAGAAAAAAGAAAGCCCCACATAACGACATGTAGGGCGAGTGCAAAACAAAGAGGTGGGTGCAGATCTTTTTTCAAGAATGGAGGCAAGAAAATAAAATAAGTAAATTTCTTTGTTTTAGCGGATTGATTTTGTCTTTTTTAGATGTCAGTGTCAACAAGAATATTTATTAGTTATTCATGTAACATGTTGTTTTAATTTGATTAATTTTAAAAAATACTACCAGTAAGGTATAGAGGTGAGGGAAAATTCTGCTACTATAGCGGTGGGTGCTTGGATCGTTTTGGTTCAAGCATTGCGCTAGAGCCAAAAAGACAAAAGCCCCGAATTTTATTTTCATAAAATCCGAGGCAGTCTCAAAGCTCAACAACTTGATTCTGCCTCCTTTATTAAAAGGAGTCAATCAAATTGACGAAAATAACCTTATTTGGCATTACAGTTGTCTGTGTGACGGTACTTATGTTTGCTTTAATTGTCGGTGAACGATTATGTTCGCTTAACATTAGTAACGGAAACATGGTCGTTCAAGCTATTTTGATGTGTCATCAATAGCTTGATGGGGGAGGTTTCCTCCCCCCAATTTTTGTTCAAGTTGTGAGATATGTGGTACAAGCACCCGGTCTTTAAAAATATCCCCCTATTTGGCCATCCCAATGAAATTCTTTTTTAAGATAACTGGATCTGTTACCTATGGTTATATTTGCTTTTAACGTACCATGACCAGAATCATTAATTCTACATTCTTCGTCTAATGCGTAGTGTGCTGATGTCGGCGATATTTCAGCTATTTTTTTAGAATGCTCGCTAAATATAATCTTATCTGGATAAGTTAATTTCTCATTAATATGTCCGATGAGTTTATCCGATGGATTTAATGTTACATCATATAATTCCGTAGTAATATAAATGGGATAAAGTAAGTTTTTCGGCTCACCTTTAAATACTAATCTTGGCGTTAAAATAAGATGTGTTGTAGTGGTTGACCAACCATTTTGACAAGATGAAGCAAGGGCACCTGTATCTGTATAGATAAATTTAGAATTATAATCAAGAGAGATTATTTTATATGCGTTATTGGCAGGAAAATAGTCAATATTAATTTTATACTTTTTAGGATCGACATAAGGCTGATTATTACTATCAAAGGTTGTGACTTCTAGTGTTAATTGTTTTGGACTGGTTAGATATTGTTTCGGTACCTGAATTTTTACTGGGTCATGTATATTATATTTAGGTGCATAGTTTTGTCTTTCTTCTAAGGCGATAGAAGTGCCGTTTTCATCAAATAACTCGAAGTTAATCGCTTTAGGTGTGTCTGATGAAGACCATTTAACAATAAACTGATCGTCTGAAGTGTATAAAGGTTGCCAAGTTAAATCATCCAAATGTGTATTTGATTTGCTCTCTCCCGCAGATAGAAACTCAAATGAGTTAATTTTGATGCGAGGCGATGCTTGTATAATGACGTTATAGCTTTGCTCATGATCTTGAAAATAATTATTATTTTTCACCTCAAGTGTTAATGTTGTTTGCCCAATATTAAGGTTTTTGATAATCCCATCTGGGGTGATTTCAACTATGTTAGGTTGACTACTATACCAAGTTGCATTCGCTTCAACGGGTACATCTGGCGTAGGGCTTTGAGCCATCAATAATTTATCTGTAGCAGAATCAGGTGTTAATACAATATAATTCTTTTTAAAATAATAACTTAGTGCGGCTTTTCCTTGCTGATAGTCTACAGTTTGGCTATCCGCTAGGAATTTATCTGTAGCATCACTTTGTATTACTATTTTTGTTTTTCCTGGTTTAATGGCGGTTAAGTTACCTTTACTATCAATGGTGGCTACCAAGGTATCGCTACTAGAGAAATGAATGGGGGTATTTTTAACCTCTGGATTATCAAATTCCGCTGTTATTTGATGGGTAATGCCATCATTCCAGATCGATTGTATGGTGTGAGGAGAGGTTACTTTCAGTTTTGGTGGCGCTTTTTCTATCACTAAAGGATAGCTATTTTTAGCTGATGGATATTGCTCATTACCTAAGGTTTGTAAGGTAATAATTGTAGTACCAGCCTCTTTCATGGAGATTTGCCCACTTGTTGTATCAATGGAAGCAACAGTAGGATCAGAGCTTGACCATATTACCTGCATATTTTGTGGTACACCTTTATAACTTAACGCATCAATCACAGTTGATTTGTAGATTTCCTGTTGGATAGGTTTCTCAAAGGTAATTTCAGATTTAGGGATAGCCACTTTAATCGTCAATGGCTCTGCGATAGTTATTGTTTCAGCTTGAGCGGTTAAGATAATATCGGACATCGTATTTGCTGTAACATTTGTTTGATATTCACCATTGCCCACTGACTTTAATGGATTGTCACTAAAATTAGGCTTACCACTGATAGTTTTAATCTCAACATTCTTGCCATCAATAGTATTATCGTATTTATCCATTAATTTTACGCTTAATAACGTACTATCTTTATTATCAGCATTTATAGAACGACGATGACTATTAAAGGTTGATTTATGAATATCTATTTCAGCCGGCATGACAGTAATATCTTGTGTTGATTTATAATTATTAGAATCAAGATAAGCGCTCATCTTCAAGCGTCCCGCGACATGACTAGTCACTCGATTCGTTGCTATCCCCTTATCATTAGTATAAGTGCTGTAATGATAATCATCTGCTGATCCGAGTAATTTCCATGACACAATAACATTAGGTAATACATTATTATTGGCATCAACGACAGTCGCTTGGTAGTTAACACCTTTATCTCCTGCGGTTATGGTTGTTCTATCAACCTCAACAGCGCGTATTTTCCATGTCGTCACATCGGCATTAAGTTGTAATATTTTTTGTTTTTTGAAATGGGTGCCATTTACCATAACACCAATCTGTGCTGTGCCCGATTGAGTTCCTGTTATTTCAATCTCATAGTGTCCCGGTGATATTTGTTGTGCTTGACTAAATTTGATGGTTGGATTTTTAGAAAATCCGCTTACTTGTTGGTTGGGGATGATATTTCCATTTTTATCTTTAATAACAAATGTCAATAATGCCTTATCTTTGCCATTAGCAATGATTTGACTCGGGTTCAACGACAGTTCTGACATCGTTTCATCAATGTGACCCGTTAAAAAGTGAACATCATCTGCTATATAAGTACCTGTTGCTAATATTGCGCTGACTTTGGCAACACCGACAGAGCGTCGAGATAATCCAACTATTGCTACACCATTATCATCTGTAAAAGTTAATGGTGTTTCGAGTTGACTACCTTCATTCGTTGACCAAGCGACAGGTACACCTATACCGACAGGATTATCATGGTTATCAACCAAATAGGCTTTATAAGTAATGGACTCCCCAGCATGTGGTTGCATATTGCTAATAGTAAAGTTTTTCACCTTTGCTGTTGTGTTATTAGGGAGCACCGTTAAAGAAACGGATTGTTTTATTGCTAATGGAGCAACGTGAGCCGATAACGAGGTTTTTCCGGTTTTTAATGCGCTCACTTGGGCTTGATAAATGCCTTTTTGTTTCTCTTTAAAGGGCGTAATCGTTGTTTGTAAATTAGTCTGCGGCGTTAAGGTGATTTTATTGGCTAAGTTGGGCAATAAATTACCTTCTTTATCCTTTAAGGTTATTGTTACGGTCGCTTTATTTGCCCCTGCGACAATAGTGTCAGGGAATATGGCAACAGTAGAAAGAGAGGCCGAAATATCACCTTCCGTAAAGGTGACAATGTGATCAGCATTGACAGATTGTTGGTTATTGAGCACTGCCGTTACTTTCGCTTTTCCTGCCTGAGTACTTGAGAGGGTAATTTCAGCTATTCCTTGCTTATTGGTCATGCTTAATGGTGCTGCAAGCTTACCGAGATCACTTATCCAACCGACAGTAACGCCTTTTGATACTGGATTGTTATGTTTATCGGTGATTTGTGCTTGAATAATGACTTTGTCTTTACCATTCGCTGTTACGGTATAAGGTGCCATAACCTTAACGGAGTGGATCTTGACTGTTTTATTATCTGTTAAAAATCCTAAAGATTGCGTTACCGTAATACTATCAATAGTGGCGGTAATTTGACTGAGTCCCGCTTTTGTACCTCTAATATGTGCTTGATAATTGCCGTTAGCCGTTTCTGTGATTTTACTGAATTGGATGGTGCTGTTATCCCCAATTAACGCAATATCGTTACTACGACCTATTACCGGATTATCAAATTTATCACGCAGGTCTATTTTACCCACAGCAAAGGCATTACCATCGGCAATGATAGATTGTGGTTCAATCGTCAAATAACTATTTTGTTGCACTGGCGCTCCCGCAACAAAGGTTACCTGAATGCTTTTTTTCTCTTTATTTGATAAATAGGCGGTAATTGTTGTTGGCTGTGCTTTGGTTCCTGAAATGACAACTTGCGTTCTGCCTTTTTCATCTGTTTGAGTAGTAGTTTCATCAATATGATTAATACTTGATTGCCAATAGACAGGGATATTTTTCAATGGGTTATGATAAGCATCAGTTAAGTTTGCTACTACGGTAATGCTATCTTGGTTATCTGCTATGGCAGATTGCTTATTATTTAATGTCGTTAATGTGAGAGTGGCACTTTTGAGATCTGCAACGGCAACTAAGTTAGTTTGTGCATGTTGACCATTATTTAATCGCGCGGTGATGGTTGTGATACCTGATTGTGATGTTGTTAGCGTATTTTTGGCGATACCTTGAGCATCGGTCTTAGTTTGTTGCTGAGCAAATTGAGTACCAGCACTCCCTTGCCAATTAACAATAGTATCAGGAAGTTGATTACCCAGTTTATCTGTTACTATTGCAGTAAGTTCTGCGGGATCTTGCTTATCTGCAACAATCTGATTTTTATTAACCAATAATTCACTAATCAAAGCTTGTTGCCCATTAGCAATAAAAGTAATTGGCTCAGCAGTAAAGGCATTGTTATTTATACGCGCAGTTACCCGCACACTGAGTGCTTGTGTACTGGTTAACTTGTTGGTGGTGATCCCTTGCTCATTAGTCATTGTGGTATGTTCAATTTTAACAATACTTTTATCGTGCTCAGTTTCCCAGCTAATTTGTGCATGAGGGAGCGGCTTACCAAACTGATCTTGTACTAATGCAGTAAGGAAGACCGGGGTTTGACCATCTGCGACATGAGTTGTAGAGGATGGGGTTATGGAGACAATAACCCCCTTAGCTTGGTTGGCGATAAATTGGGTTGTCGCGTGAGTCATCTTGTCGTTTATTTTGGCCCTCACGGTGACCGTACCGGCGACTTTACTTATCATAGTGGTGGTCGCCTTACCTTGCTCGTCTGTGGTTAATATGGTTTGTTTTAATTGTGCTTGGTTATCTGCCGATAATGTCACATGAGTAGCGGGTATCGGATTATTTTGCTTATCAACAACTTGTAATGAAATGGTTTTTTCTGTTTTACCATCGGCTAGAGAAAGTGGTGGTGTGATCGTGAAGTTTTGTTGTGGAATATAGGCGCTATCATTATCCACACTAAAATGGACTTCAGTCGAATAGGTTATCCCTTTTACTTGTACACCAATCTGCGAACTCCCTACTTGAGTATTAGTCACTGAAGCAATAATCTCACCTTGTTCATCCGTTTTTCTTGAGCTAATGACATTAGCACCATTACTGGCAGTAAAGTTGACTGGATAATGAGCCAATGGATTGTGGTTGCTATCAGTGACTCGTACTTTGATTTTATTTTGACTTTTACCGTCGGCTGGCGCGTTATCTTTTGTAACCGTTAGGTTGCCTTTTGCAATATGGGCAGTTTGATTATCGGCAATAAGTGTCACGGTTGCTGAGTTGAAGGTATTATCACGGAATACGGGGGTTGGGGTTAATTTTTCCGGTATGCTTCCTGCTGTAACCGTTAATTGATATTTCCCAGCAGCTAAACGAGAGAAAGTAGAAATACGGCTATTGCCTTTTTCTGTATCAGACTGTTGCTGTAAAGTAATTTCTTTACTATCAATATCAACGGGTAAATTATCATTATCAACGATGGATAATATTAACCTTTGGGTAGCTTCACCGTTAGCGAATAGTTGGCTCTGTTTAGGTGAAAATAGGCTATTACGCGTATTGATTAACGATTTATCTACAATAACTGTTGTTTGAACAGGCGCTGAACGATTGCCATGGGTATCAATGGCAACAGCACTAATGATATAGCTATTTTTCTCAATTGCACCAATTTGATATTGAGGCAAAATCACGGTGTAGTGAGTTCCACCATGATGTTTTATTTGCCCGCCTTGGGCATTTAACTTACTTGCGGACCATTCAATATTAGCTAACGGATATTTTGTTTTTACTTGAACTTGTAAATCGCGCTCCTCTTTAGCATAACCATTTATTGAATCAACCATAGAAAGGAAAACTAAAGTTTCCTTTTTATATTCTAAAATCATATCGTTATTACGATTAACAAAGTCATAGCGACTTCCTGCTAATGTACGTATTGCTTTGACATTATCAGGATTAAGTTGTGAAGCGAGTGATTCTCCTATGCGGTAGGACAAGCTGATATTTAAGTTATTATCAGCACGATCATGTAAGCCAATACGACGCTCGGCATTTAATGTGACTAATGGTATCGGAGTATAATTAATCCCTAATGTGTAGGTATGTGGATTTTTGTCCCGTTTATCTTTGCCAAATAGACCAACTTCTTTACCGTAGTATTGTTCAAAGATTAATTTAGTGCCTAATTGTGGATAAGCTGGAAAATAGCCTTCTGTTCGAATGTCCCAACCATTCGCAGGACGTTCACTATAATCTAAGATATTATTAGAGGCTCGCCAACTTGATAGACGGTGATAATGGTTAGAACTTAATTTGAAATAGTCTCGCCAAATTTCGGCGCCAATTCCCAAACGATTATGATGATGCGTTAAATCATGATCATAAAAGCCATTAATGCCGACCATAAATTTTTCAGTAAAATAGCGATAACCAATACCATAATTAAATTGGCTACGAAGATCTTTGCGATGATAGTTAGTTTGAGCAAAGATCAGCTTCTCTTTTTGTTCATATAATGGAATTAACAATTCTGCTGAGCTATTTTTTAAGGTGAGATTTTTATCTGCTGAAAGTGAAACTCGCGCATGCCCAAATTGATTAAGCCATTGTTCTATTTTCTGATTGGATTTACTGGAGATTTGGCTAATTGCATATTGTGTTACATCGATATCTTTATTGAGTAAAAATGAATTATCAACAATAACCTTAGCGAGCTCTTCGCCCTCTGTAGAGGGGATTGCTTCATCTTGATTATTGAGCCACTTTTTTTTTAATAAATATTCATTAGGAATATTAAGAATAGTTCCATCATTTATTTTTAGCTCACCCGTTAACGATACATGTTGTGGATTAGCTTCAATCAATTTAAATAATTTTATATTAAATTTTTTTGCAATAGATTCTGGGGTGTCACCCGCTTTGACTTGATAAGTATTTTTTTGATTTATATCGCTAATATTATGTTTTTTAAAATTATTCTCATTGGCAAAAGTCTGCGTAGGCATGGTTGTCACAATAGGAAATGCTAATTGTATAAAAATATTAAGCCAAGCGACTTTTCTCGTAATAGAACTGGGGCGTGGGGAAGGTACATTATTTAACGTCGTCATTTTTAAACTCATCGTAACAAATAATGATGAGATTTTCGTATTTATAGTTTTTTTAGATATCAGAAACTGAACTTTAAGTAACTAACTTAACAATATATAAAAAATAGCAGATGAAAATTTTAAATGTAAATAAAGATTTAATTTGACTTAGTTAGACATGCGCTAATCATATATTAAAAAACAATAAATTTACTTTGTCTTATTTTAAAGTGTAATGATATAAAATATATATCATTGGTATAGTTAATAAAAAGCCAATAGCAAGAGTACTATTGGCTTA
This sequence comes from Proteus sp. MB838, assembly GCF_054767435.1. Lineage (NCBI taxonomy): Bacteria > Pseudomonadati > Pseudomonadota > Gammaproteobacteria > Enterobacterales > Morganellaceae > Proteus > Proteus sp. MB838. The sequence goes on along the minus strand of NZ_BAABMO010000028.1, from coordinate 8,318 downwards.
CTTATAGAGCGTGAAATACTAGATATCAACAAAAGTATCAGGATCAGGCCCCAACCGCTTTCCTTTATCTAGTTGTTTTATTTCAGCAACTTCTTCTTTTTCTAATTTGAAATCAAAGATATGGAAGTTTTCTTCAATACGAGAAGGGGTAACTGATTTAGGAATAACAACCAAGCCACTATCTAAATGCCAACGTAACACAATTTGTGCCGGTGTTTTTTGGTATTTTTCTGCCAGTTTCTGAATAATTGGTTGATCAAACACGCCTTCACCACCTTGTGCTAAAGGACTCCATGATTCTGTCACAATATTATGGGTGGTATTCCAAGCTCTTAATGAAGCTTGTTGCATCAATGGGTGAATTTCAATCTGATTAATGACAGGGGAAACGCCCGTTTCTGTAATAATGCGCTCAAGGTGCTCTTCTTTAAAATTACATACCCCAATACTTTTAACCAGTCCCTCTTTTTGTAACACAATCATCTGCTTCCAAGCGTCAAGGTATAGCTCGCGAGATGGCACTGGCCAATGCATTAAATAGAGATCAACATAATCAAGTTGTAATCGCTCAAGGCTTTCAAGTAATGCACCACGAGCATGGGATTGATCGTTGTTCCATAATTTGGTGGTAATAAATAATTCGTCTCGAGGAATAGTGTTTTGCTTTAATGCCTTACCAACACCTTCTTCGTTATGATAAATAGCGGCGGTATCAATCAGACGATAACCTGTGTCGAAAGCATGATGTACCGCTTTAATAACTTGATCATTATCTGCTTGCCAAACCCCAAGTCCAAGTTGTGGAATAGTGTTGCCATCAGATAGTTGGATCAATTTAGGATTACTCATTATATACCTCCAGTTGCCTTTAAGTACTTAGAGTGCTGCCATATAGATACGCTGGCTGACTTCCAAGGTGATATCCTGATGTTCACCGAGTGCGGTTTGTCCATGTTGTTGCAGTTTTTGCACTAAGGCAGGAATATCCGCTTCACTGATATTAAAGTCAGACAGCCGTGTTTTAAGTCCCATGCGTTCAAAGAATTTACGAGTCTCATTGATGGCGCTATCGATTTTAAATGCATCAGAGCCTTGATGGATCCCCCACACTTTTTGTGCATATTGGATCAACTTAGCGTATTTCTCCTGACGTTTTTCGTTTAATAGCGCGGGTAAGACAATCGCGAGGGTTTGTGCGTGATCAAGCCCGTGTAATGCAGTAATTTCATGGCCTAATGCATGGGTTGCCCAATCTTGCGGTACACCGACACCAAGAATACCATTAAGTGCTTGGGATGCTGTCCACATTATATTAGCACGGATATCGTAGTCTTGTGGTGAGGTGAGGGCTTTCGGTCCTTCTTCGATTAAGATCCTTAATAGGCCTTCTGCATACTCATCTTGTACAAGCGCATTTACCGGATAAGTGAGATATTGCTCTAAAATATGAATAAATGCGTCAACAACGCCATTAGCGGTTTGTCTTGGTGGTAAAGAAAACGTTGCAGTTGGATCTAAAATAGCGCAATGAGGATAAACATGTGGGCTAGCAAAACTTTGTTTATCCATCGTTTGTTTTTTACTGATCACGGAAAAACAATTGGTTTCAGAGCCAGTTGCTGGAAGGGTTAGTACACAGCTTAATGGCAGTGCTTTTTCAATTGCCTGACCTCGGCTAGTGACAATCTCCCAAGGCTCTCCTTGATAAGGTATTGCAGCCGCAATAAATTTGGTTCCATCAACAACAGAGCCTCCTCCTACAGCCAGTAAATGAGTAATACCGTGATAACGAGCGTAAGCAACAGCTTTCATTAGCGTTTCATACGAAGGATTGGGTTCAATACCGCCAAACTCATGAATTTGATACCCTGGTAAGGCCGCATGCACTTGATCAAGTATCCCATTGCGCTTAATACTTCCACCGCCATAAGTTAATAAAATTCTTTCATTTTTCCCAATTTCAGAACGTAATTTTGCAATTTGTCCTTGACCAAAATGAATTCGAGTGGGGGAGTAATAAGTGAAATTTTGCATGGTTGTTTCCACCTTAATTTTATGTTCTTGATATGCTGTAGCATGACAAATCATTAGGAAAAATTATTTCACTGTATATAGACGGGATAATATGACATGACTATAACAGCGGGGTTATGAATGCGAGTGTTAAACCCTTTTTTTCATAACTATAGTTATTAATTGTAGTTAATTTATAAGGAGTAGTATGAAAAGTCATTATTTAACATTAAACCAAGCTCATTGGGATAAACAAGCCGCAATGCAAAATCAATGGTCTAAACCCGTGGACGATAAAGAAATTATCGAGGCAAAAAAAGGAAACTGGAAAGTACATTTAACGCCGAGTCCCGTTAAAAAGGAGTGGTTAGCAGATATTAAAGGTAAAAACATACTCTGCTTAGCTTCAGCAGGTGGGCAACAAGCACCTATTTTAGCTGCTGCTGGTGGCATTGTGACCGTTTTTGATTTATCTGAAGGGCAACTGAGTAAAGATAGTCAATTGGCACAAAAACATCAGTTAGCTTTAACTACTCAACAAGGGGATATGGCTGATTTATCGGTATTTTCTGATGAAAGTTTTGATATTGTTTTTCATCCAATTTCAAATCTTTATGTACCTGATGTTAATCCTGTTTGGCAAGAATGTTATCGTGTATTGAGAAAAAACGGGGTTCTTATGGCGAGTTTTTATAACCCTGTAGTTTTTGTTGATGACAGAAATCAGGCATTGCGTGCACAAGGATTAATGAGACCGACTTATCGTTTGCCTTATAGTGATCAAAATTCATTACCTTCAGATATTTTGCAAGAAAAAATTGCAAAGGGAGACGGACTTGTATTTGGTCATTCGTTGACAGATTTGATTGGTGGGCAATTAAGAGCAGGTTTTTTATTACAAGATTTTGTTGAAGATTTTGCTCCTCAGGCTCGTTTTTTAATTGATAGTTATATTCCAACATTTCTTGCTTCGAAAGCCATTAAAATATAATAAATCAATTAGTTGAAATATTACCATTACAATAATAAATCTGTTTTATAAATATCTTAATAGGATAGGAGATAAGAAAATGAACAACTGAACGTGTGTCACAGCATCGAATAATACATAAAAAACGCCATTATTTTCACTTTAAATAATGGCGTTTTTGGTGTTACTCGAAATGGCTTATTTGGCGCTGTTATTGCTACTTTTACGATGACGAATATACATCACAATAGAGCCAATTAAACCGGCAGTTAATAGTAATACTGGTAATGTCATAAGAATATTCATCACCAATGTTTCATGTTTTTGAATAAAAGGGATCAGGTTCAGTATATAACCTAATGAGACAATAAGACCGACCCATAAGAAGCCACTAATCCAGTTAAATAGTTGGAAGCGACGTTGTTGTAATTCAGATAAACCGGCCAAAGTTGGTAGTAATGTACGTACAAAACCGATAAAACGGCCAATTAATAGTGCGTACAGGCCTCGACGATGGAAAAGATCATTGGCTTTATGGTGATATTGTTCGGGTAATTGAGCCATCCAACGTTTGACCACTTTAGTATCACTTAGCCAGCGGCCTTGCAGAAAGCCAAGCCAGCTACCAATACTCGCGGCAGTACCTAACACAATAATGGTTGGCAAGAAATGTAAAACATCTTTGGCAATTAATGCACCACAGAGAATTAATAATGTATCGCCGGGTAGAAATGCGGCAGGTAGAACCCCATTTTCCAGCATAATAATAACAAAAAGAACAATATAAATAATCCACAAAATATTTGGATCAGCTAGCACCATATAATCATGTTGCAGTAGCGCGTGAATTATCTCTTTTAATGTACCCATTCGGCGAACTCGCATCACAAAAAAACTATATGAGAGCTATTCTAACGTAAAAAGAAGATGATCGTTTGATTTAATCCCTGTGAAACCACAGGGATAGCTTTTTTTTAATAAAAAAAGAGATGAATTAGTTAGAAATACGTAAAAATGCTTGCTCTAGATCTTCAATTAAATCATCAATATTTTCTAAGCCGATATGTACTCTAAATAAGGTTCCTGCGAGAGTGGGCTGAGTGTCATATTGTCGCATCGCTTTAATATCATTGGGATGATAGCCTAAAATAAGAGATTCAAATCCACCCCATGAAAAGGCCATTTTAAACAGGGATAAGTTATCAAGAAAACGTGAAAATTCCTCAGTGGTGAGGATCTTTTTTAGACTAAAAGAGAACAACCCATTACTTCCAGTAAAATCACGTTGAAAATAGGTGTGCCCCGGACAAGAAGAGAGTGCTGGATGGTAGACATTATCCACTAGCGGGTGCTGTTTTAACCAACGCGCAATTTCTAATCCACTTTTCTCATGTTGTTTCATTCTAACTGCTAAGGTTCTTAAACCACGAGCTGCCATATAAGCTGTATCCGGATCTGCGCACTGGCCTAATAAATACGTGTTTTCACGTAATTGTGGCCAACAACGTTGATTAGCAACAGCAAAACCTAACATACCATCTGAGTGACCAATAATATATTTGGTCGCTGATTGGATAGAAATATCAGCACCTAAAGTAAGAGGTTTAAGTAATAAACCTGCTGCCCACGTATTATCAATCATTATAATAATATTTGGGTTATAGTGTCTTACCGCAGTGATAATATCTTGTAAATCTTGTACTTCCATCGTAATAGAGCCGGGTGATTCCAGAAAAACAATTTTTGTTTCAGGGCGTAATAACTGACTAATTTCAGTGCCGATTAAGGGATCAAAATAGGTTGTGGTGACAGAAAATTTACTTAATATCTGATCACAAAAATTTTGCGTGGGATCGTAAGCGGAACCAGTCACAAGGATATGACAACCTTGTTCAATAAACGCAAGAATAGATTGAGTAATAGCCGCTGCACCTGATGGAAATAATGCGCAACCGGTCCCTTGTTCTAGTTCGGTTAGTGCCTCTTGTAGTGCAAAATGCGTGGTAGTACCTCTTCTCCCATAAAATAGAGCGCCTTCAGCTCGTTTTTGGGTGGCTTCACGTTTTTGGGCAACCGTATCAAAAATAACGGATGAAGTTCGTTGTATAATAGGGTTTACTGCGCCTTGTGAATATTTTTTTGATCGACCACTTAATAGTAGTGAGGTTTCTGGTTTTTTTTGCGTCATCCTTTATACCTACTTGTTATGTAATGATGTGTTTACCCCAAGTTAATGCATTTTTTACTGAAGTACAAAAGAGGATCGCGACAGTTGATAAAATTTCACGTTATATGAAATAACGAAAAATTGTCTTAAAAATCGACAAATGAAAAAAAAATGGCTAAATAGTAATGATAATTACTATCAAAATGCTTCATGTTTGATATCATCTGAGCGTTTCTCTTTTTCCTGATGGCAACAGGATGATTGTAAATAAACGATTTTGGGTAAGTAGTGAAATAGAAACTTCATTACTGAATAGATAATTAGATAAGAAAGAGAGTAAAAGGCCAACTGATGCGTAATTTGACAGCTTCTATTATATTGGCAATCGGTCTGACAGGCTCTGCTTTTGCGGATACGACACCGGCTAAGCAAACTGAGCAACCTGCGACTACGGCCACTTCTTCAACCGCTTCTACACAGGGAACGGCGACTACAACGATTGCACCAACAGCAGAAAATACGGCAACGCCAACGGGGGAAGCAGCCAAAACGGCAACTTCTGAAACACCAGTGGCAGAAGAGAATACATCGACGAGTACAGGAGATGCTGCACAGACAGCTCTAGAGCCAGAAAATGCCACGCAAGGTGCGACACCTGAAATCGTCACTGGAGGGGGATTTGCTGAAGATCTCTCTGTTATGGGAATGTATCGCAATGCAGATCTCGTGGTAAAAAGTGTCATGATCGGTTTGCTACTCGCCTCTATTGTCACTTGGGCGCTGTTCTTTGCTAAAGGTAGCTACTTATTAGCATTACGTCGTCGTTTAAGAAATGAAAGTGCGCAATTAGTAGAAGCGAAATCCCTCAAAGAGGCATTAGCGATTAGCCAAAAATTTGGCAATAAAAGTGCGACAGCCGACTTTTTTAATGATGCTGAATTAGAGCGTACTTACTCTCAAGATAGTCACGTTGCATCTGGTATTAAAGAGCGTGTTGAGATGCGCATGGAGCGTCGTGTCGCGGCTATTATTCGTGAATTAGGACGTGGTAATGGTTATTTAGCGACCATTGGGGCAATTTCTCCTTTTATCGGTTTGTTTGGTACGGTTTGGGGGATCATGAATAGCTTTATTGGTATTGCGCATTCTCAAACTACCAACTTAGCGGTGGTTGCCCCCGGTATCGCAGAAGCATTATTAGCAACCGCCATCGGCTTGATTGCGGCTATCCCTGCGGTCATTATTTACAATATTTTTGCACGTATGATTTCCGGTTATCGTGGTGAAATTGGCGATATTGCAACAGGTGTAGTGACCTTAGTCAGTCGTGACTTAGATATTGAAAACAGCAAATCAAGGTAATGAATTATGGCAATGAATCTTGGTAATGATTCAGGTGAAGATAATGAATTGCATGATATTAACGTCACACCTTTTATTGATGTGATGTTAGTACTGCTGATTATCTTCATGGTAGCAGCCCCCTTAGCGACGGTTGATATTAAAGTCAATTTACCTGCTTCGAGTGCCAAGCCTCAACCTCGGCCAGAAAAACCTGTTTATTTGACGATTAAATCAGATAAACAGATTTTTATCGGTGAAGAGATGGTAACTCATGAGACGATGGCCAGTGTCTTGGATTCTATGACGCAGTCGAATAAAGAAACGACTATCTTTTTCCAAGCCGATAAAACGGTCGATTATGAAACTTTAATGGGGGCAATGGACTCATTAAGGAAGGCGGGATACCTCAAAGTAGGGCTAGTGGGGATGGAAACCGTATCATCGGGTAACTAATTTTTTACTCATATTATACTTAAAAATATCAGCACTCTATCAGTCATATTGCAATGATTAATAGAGTGCTTTTTTTATTCACCAAAGATATAAATATGGTTATCTTTTTGTACTATTTATTTTTCTAGTATATTAATAGTTGCGCTAAAATAAAATTTAGCTTTAGTGTTAAATGTTATTAATCGTCTTTAGATTAAATTTTGTATAGCAGTATTAATTAAATTACTTAAGTGATTATGTGCTGAATCAATTAATAATAAGTAGATACTATTATTAAAGTTCCAATAGTATCAATATTCGTTAACTATTCATATTTTTTCACTTTTTATTTGATAAATATTTTTGTTCTTATGGTAAATATGACTATAACCACATGATTAATAATGTTTTTATTGCTATTTGGTTTAAGTGTAAAAAAAACTTGCGCAAAAAATTCTATTGGATATAATGCATTCCAGTTACAAATTGAAACATGTTGTAACCTGTAACAACGCCTAATTTATTTATTATCTAAGTTTCCGTTTTGGTTACTTACTTTTTTTATTACACCAGGTAGATCGTTGTTTTCAGTCATTCAATTACTGATAAGTTGATTTTATTTACTTATCTATACTGCAACGGATATTTTTGTCGGTTGTGAGTAAAATATAAAGAGAAAGGCAGAGAACTACACATAGCATTTTTATTATTTTAATAAATTTAAAAGCCATAGTACTTCGCGGTACTATGGCTTTTTGTTTTATTACGCAGCAAATGTGTGTTTCATCTTGTCGAGAGCCCGCTTATACCATCGGTTGTTTTCTATCTATCTATCTATCTATCTATCTATGCAAGTCCTGCTACACCAACAAATTGTTAACATTCTTCGCGAGGCGTTTTTAGATTTTGTGGTACATTTTTCTGCTATTGTGCCAAAAACACATTATTACTTTGTCTTTGTCAGTATCAAGCATCAATTTGCTACCAATATTTAACATCAAAATTGAGTTAGCGTTATCCAACTAGCAAAATCGCAATGTTATAAAATAACCATTAGTAATAATTTCAAAATAATATTAATTAGCTATTGTGGAGTATTTCTGGGAGATAACCACCGGTTGTTATAATGGATTACTTATCTAACAAGTCGTTTTTACGACACTAAATTGTTATTCCAAAAACGAATATACTTATAACTATATGAAAAATTATGAGAAAAACAGGTTGATTACTGGTTAAAATATAGACGGTTTAAGTATTGATTACGATAAAGTCATCAATAAAGATCGTAATGAAGATAACTTTGTTGATTAATCAATCTAGTAATGAAATTAGAGATATTAATGTAATTATTTATTATTTATAAAATCCAGTTTTTAACAATTTATATAA
>NZ_BAABMO010000027.1:0-55235 GCF_054767435.1 Proteus sp. MB838 | reverse complement strand
CCCCCCCACGAACAAAACGAATCGGATTAAAGAATTGGTTATTGGTGGTATAACGGTTAATGACTCTGCGGGCGTACCCCCTTTGTCCACAAGCAAAAGCAGATAAGTTTTGCGCCCCCGCGGATACCCCTAGGAGTAGATCAAAAGGATCAAATTGAGAGCGCATAAATTCATCAAGAACACCGGCAGTAAAGATGCCTCGCTGTCCACCGCCTTCGCAAACTAATGCAACTTTGCCTTGTGGTAAGGATGATTGAAATTCAAGTGCAGTAATATTATTTAATGTAACCGGTATATACTTCCCCATAGAGTCTCCTTAATACAACCTTATAAGGATACTCGCACCTGTTTTCAAGGTCATTCTTTTTAATCACTAATTAAAATAAATTAAGTCGCTATTAAGTTAGCCTTGAATATTCACTGATGATTCAACGCTTTTTACACCATCAATTTTTTCAATGATCTGAATGATTTGTTTTTCCTGATCTGCATTTTTAACAAAGCCGGCAACTGTGACATGACCAAATTCAGTACGAACTGAAAGTGATCCACTGTCAATGGAGGGGTTAGGTAATAGTGTTTCTTCGATTTTTTTCGATATTGCCGTATCGCTTAATTCATTGTTAACATTACTGGTAGTTTTATCAATTTCGTTATACCACGATGTCTCCGCAATAGTTGCTGTACTTATCATTGTCACTGTCATACCCGTGACTAGCGCTAATACTAATTTTATTTTTTGTTGATTCATTGCTTCCCCCTGCTCATAAATTAATCATGACAGGAAATGTGTGTATTTTTTATCAAATTATTAACAAGTACTTCAGTTACACTACTAAGTTATGAGTAGCAAATAAAGTAATAAATAGTAAATAAAGATAACTTTTTGTAATTTTAATCTGAAAAATAGCCATTTATATGTAAAAAGTTTTTATTTTATTTATACAATGAGTATAAAAATATCATTATTAGGATAGCAGAGAATAGAAAGAGTAATAGCTGATTAAAGGGTAGTTTTTATTAGAATATCGACGGAATATAAATAGTATAGATAAGATTATTGAGTAAACCTAAACAGATACTGGGGTTGATTTTACAATATATTATTGTGAAAAAAGCCATAAAAAATATGGCTTTTTATATGATTTATAACAGAAAATTAGTGTTCACGCGTTTGATGGAACTCAATATCAGGATAGCGTTCACGGGTTAAATTTAAGTTAACCATCGTTGGTGCAATATAAGTTAAGTTATCACCACCATCTAATGCCAGATGTTGCTCATTTTTACGCTTAAATTCTTCGAGTTTCTTTTCGTTACTACATTCAACCCAACGAGCCGTCGATACATTCACAGATTCATAAATGGCTTCAACGTTATACTCACCTTTTAAGCGTGCAACCACGACATCAAACTGTAGCACCCCAACTGCGCCAACAATTAAATCATTATTAGCTAGGGGTCTAAACACCTGTACCGCACCTTCTTCAGATAATTGCACCAGACCTTTTAACAATTGTTTTTGTTTTAGCGGATCACGTAGACGAATACGGCGGAATAATTCCGGAGCGAAGTTAGGAATACCGGTGAATTTTAACATTTCACCTTGAGTAAAAGTATCTCCAATTTGAATGGTACCGTGATTATGCAGGCCAATAATATCACCAGGATAAGCATGCTCAACATGAGAACGATCCCCTGCCATAAAGGTCAATGCATCTGAAATCACCACATCTTTTTTCGTGCGTACTTGGTGCAGTTTCATCCCTTTATCATACATGCCTGACACCACCCGTAAAAAAGCAACACGGTCGCGGTGTTTGGGATCCATATTAGCTTGAATTTTAAAGACAAAACCCGTGAATGTCTCTTCAGCCGCTGTCACTTCTCGCATATCAGTTTGACGAGGCATTGGCGCTGGCGCCCACTTCACCAAACCATCAAGCATGTGATTAACACCAAAGTTACCTAATGCGGTACCAAAGAAAACCGGAGTCAATTCACCCGCTAAGAAAGCTTCATGATCAAACTCATGTGATGCACCTAACACCAACTCTAGCTCATCACGTAATTGAACGGCTAAATCATCACCAATCGCTTCATCTAACTCAGGATTATCCAACCCTTTGATTACTCGTGAGTTTTGGATAGTATGACCTTGGCCTGTTTGATAAAGATAGGTTTCATCTCTTAAGATATGGTAAACCCCTTTAAACAGTTTTCCACAGCCAATCGGCCAAGTAACAGGACTACAGGCAATTTTTAGCTCAGTTTCAACTTCGTCCATTAATTCCATCGGATCACGAATATCACGATCCAATTTATTCATAAAGGTCAAAATTGGCGTATCACGTAATCGAGTCACTTCCATTAATTTACGGGTACGATCTTCGACCCCTTTTGAAGAGTCAATGACCATTAAACAACAGTCAACGGCAGTTAAAGTACGATAAGTATCTTCAGAGAAGTCTTCATGCCCTGGGGTATCAAGTAAGTTAACTAGACAATCTGCGTAAGGAAACTGCATAACAGAAGTGGTAATGGAGATACCACGTTGTTTTTCCATTTCCATCCAGTCTGATTTAGCATGCTGATTTGAACCACGCCCTTTTACTGTTCCTGCACGTTGGATAGCTTGTCCGAATAACAACACTTTTTCAGTGATGGTTGTTTTACCCGCATCGGGGTGGGAAATAATGGCAAAAGTTCTACGACGAGCAACTTCTTGCTGAAAAATAGGATTAGACATCAATAGTGATCTTCTAGTTGATAAACAAGTGAATGCACTGCACTGAGATATTTCTATAACGACTTATTAAAGTGACTATAAAGCACATTCACCCGTAAGTTAATCTTAGTTGGCGCTTATTTTCGCCTATCTTGGCTTTATAAACAATCAATGGTTATCTATTTATTCTCAGCATTGTGCCAATGCTCTGTTGTCGTTGTTTGCAATCGTTGTTTTTTTAGCTGATGAACAACCTTTTAATCCTCCCCACAAATCAAGTAAACAAATTTTACACTTTTTAGTGTCATTTTTGTAAACTTGTTTCACAAAAAAACTAAGTGTACAATTATGACATGTTTAAGTGTTATTTTTGATAACTAAAGGTGTATTGTGAAAAAGATTGAGGCAATTAAAAAGCTCTTAGAATATGACAAGCGCGGTCGCTGCGTTTTTACTAATTCAGATCTGGCCAACATCTTTCATCAAGATAATGAACGAGCATTGCGTGCAGGAATTAAACGTTTGCAAGACGATGGCTTACTCACTAGGATCATTAATGGTGTGTACTTATACAATTTAGCGCAGTCAAAAGGCAGCGATACGTTGGAGCAAATTGCTAAAACTATTCGACGTGGGGAATATAACTACATTAGCTTGGAGTCTGCCCTTTCTGATTTTGGTGTTATTTCGCAAATTCCAGTAGATCGCTTAACTGTTATGACAACGGGACGTTCCGGTGAATTCAAAACGCCTTTGGGTACAATTGAATTTACACATACAAAACGAGCTCCAATCGACATTATAGAGAATACCACTTTAGTCGGCAGACCACTTAGATTAGCAACAAAACAAACTGCATACAGAGACTTAAAACGAGTCGGCCGAAATACACATTTAGTAAGCAAGGAGGAACTATATGAAAATTGATCAAGAAAATTTCGCGCTATTGGTGAATAAAGCAATGCAGGTCGGAAATGTATCTCACATGCGTTCCGTGATAGAGAAAGAACTCTTACACTACGATATTTTATTTGCGCTAGAAAAAGGTGGACTTCTAAACAAACTGACTTTTCAAGGTGGCACTTCATTACGTCTTTGTTATGGTGGTAATCGTTTCAGCGAAGATCTGGATTTTGCTGGCGGGAAGGATTTTAGCTCAGCAATGTTGGCAGATATGAAACATTGTATAGAAAAATACATTGGCGAACGATACGGGCTAGAAGTAACAGTAAAAGAACCAAAAGATCTAAAGCAAGATCCTAAATATTCTGAATTGAGCATTGATAAGTGGCAAATAGCAGTAGTGACTTCTCCTGAGAGAAAAGATCTACCAAAACAAAAAATCAAAGTAGAAGTGGCAAACATTCCAGCCTATACAAGAGAGCCCCAACCTCTGCAAATAAACTATGATTTTTTGCCTGATGGATACAGTGATATGCTAATTTTGACAGAAAGTTTGGATGAAATCATGGCGGATAAAATCATTTCTTTGCCAGCCACTACAAGGTATGTCCGCCACCGAGATATATGGGATTTAGCTTGGTTACAGCAACAAGGCGCGACACTCAATATGGACTTAGTTAAAAATAAGGTATCAGATTATAAACTTGAGCACTTCAACAAAATGTTGGAAAACTTTCTCGAACGACTTCCTAGTATTGTATCTAGTGAAGCATTCATTGCAGAAATGAAACGTTTCTTACCAACAGATGTATTTGATAGAACCCTCGCTCAGGATAAGTTTCAAGTTTACCTGCAAAATACTTTGGCGAAACTATTTAAAACTGTGAGTAACGAATTACTAGGCAAGGTCACTAATAGTGAATTTAGAATGTAAATTAATAAATGGCTCAACTTGATGGGATTCACTTCAGTATTTTCCTATCTTAATAGGCTTTTTATAAACTAACAATAAATTTAAGAACTAAAGTAAACATGCGTTTTACTTATTTTAACGCCCATCATATTGTCTTTATTATTCTCACAATATGTTTTACTAAATAACCCCTGTAACTAAAGTAAAATTATTTACCAAAATATCCATTAGGTAAAATTTAAATAAAAGAATAAAAGTCTACTCACTTCACATAAAATAAAAAAAGACGCCTAATAGAAGACGTCTTTAATTTAACTTAAATAAGTATTTAATTAGAATTTAATTGGATAAGCCATGATTATCGCATCTTCTTTTCCCGTTGCTGTTGGATAATAATTCTTACGTACAGATACTGAATTAAATCCTATAGATTCATAGAGATTAGATGCTTTTTGATTGGATTCTCTTACCTCAAGCCATAATGTAGCAATATCTTTTCTTTCAATATTATCAATAAGTTCTAATAACAATGCTTTTCCATAGCCTTTACCTTGATAATCAGGATGTATCGCGATATTAAAAAGCGTTGCTTCATCTAATATTAATTGCGTAATAGCAAAACCTACCATAATATTATCAATGCAAATTTTTAGATTAAAATAATGATCACCTTGGTTACTATAGAATGTTTCTTCGCTCCAAGGGAATGAATGACTTAGTTTTTCAATTTCCCATGCTAAAGGTAAATCAGCAGGGTTTAATGGGGAAATGGTCTTCATGTTGATAGATTTGTTTCCAAAGATCGCGTTTTGCATTGGCATCAAAATATAATTGATGTAATGAAGGGCTTCTCAGAGAAGTATATTGAGCAGGTAGAGTGATATCAGTACCTAATAGCCAACAGGCTGGTGTAAATGATCCTGTGAGCAGGCTCACATCCTCTGAGGTAATACAATAGATTTCACTTTTATCTATTCCCATAGTGCTAAAAATATCAGAGAAAAGCCCGTTATTTAGATCAACAACATCATCAGTAATGATAAGTAAACGAGTGGTATCCGGAAATTGCACAGAATGTTCGCCTTTTAATACAGCAGGCTTACGAAGTACCCATTGACGAATTCCAAGTTGGGCTAACATTCTGTCTTTACGGCTCATGATATTTACCTATCAAGTGTAGAACAACGGTACATAGTATCAGAGGGCATAAACTACGCCAATAAATAGCGTCAGTTTCTTTATATCTGATATCATGCGTTTTATGTTTTTTAAGGAGTAATAATCATAATGTCCTCATTGTCCCCTGCCAGCGAAGTTATTCTTCGTCATCTAGATCATTTCGCAGACAGGCACGTGCTCATAGCAGGTGATCTTCAAGACACGCTAGCATCACAAATTCAGGCCAAAAGTGTTAGAGCCTATACAAATCAATATCACCAGTGGCTACCGCTACTCAAATCCATGGGTGATAATGCATTTTTTGGTTTAGCGGCAGATCAATCATTCGTAAAATATTGCGACACTTTGATTTATTTTTGGCCTAAGAATAAGAATGAAGCAACTTTTCAGTTACGTAGCTTATGTGCAAGTTTATCTGTCGATACTGAAATCTTCATCGTCGGCGAAAACCGTAGTGGTGTAAAAAGTGCTACGGAATTAATGAATGGTATAGCAAAGCTAAAAAAAATAGATTCAGCACGTCGTTGTAGCCTCTTTTTTGGTTCACTAACCTATCAAACACTCTTTGATCGAAATAACTGGTGGCAAACTTATCGTTATGACGATTTAACGGTGATGGCATTACCCGGTGTTTTTAGTCAAACCGCATTAGATGAAGGCAGCCGATTATTACTCTCTACATTTGATGATGCAATGGTAGGTGACTTACTGGATATGGCCTGTGGTTGTGGGGTGATTGCCACGGTATTAGGCAAGAAAAACCCGATGTTAAAACTCACACTCTGTGACGTCAATGCAGCCGCTATTTCATCCAGTATTGCCACGTTAAACGTTAATGAATTAGAAGGACGGGTTATTGCAAGCAATGTCTATTCTGCGGTAGAAGAAACTTATGATTGGATAGTCTCTAATCCTCCTTTCCATGATGGCTTAGGTACCAGCTATCAAGCTGCAGAAGACATTATTCGTCTCGCGCCTAACTTTTTGAAAAAAGGCGGTAAACTGCGTATTGTTGCCAATGCTTTCTTACCTTATCAAGATATTCTTGATCACGTGTTTGGCTCTCATGAAGTGCTTGCATCAACAGGTAAATTCAAAGTTTACCAAGCAACCAAGAAATAGTAATCACCAGCACTATTATAAAAACCGCCAGTAATTGATTTTTCAACTACTGGCGGTCTTCTGTTTATAACTGAAAACAGTCATCTAATAGCAGACACTTTTATTTTCAAACGAAATTATCATTTTTTTGAACCAATAACCTGACCACTTTTATCTCTGTAGATGGTAGTACCATTACTGTCTGTACGAGCTGAACCTGTGACTTGACCACTTTTATTGAGATAGATGGTCTCACCGTTACTATTTGTACGGGTAGAGCCTGTGACTTGACCACTTTTATTTAGGTAGATGGTATTACCATTATTACTTCTACGGGCGTAACCAATAACTTGACCACTTTTATTTAAATAGGTGATCTGACCGTTATTACCTGTACGGGTTGAGCCAATAACCTGACCACTTTTATCTTTGTAGATTTCCGCATATACATTACTTGATATAATCACAGACAAGATAACAATCAATATATTGATTTTTTTCATAAAAAACCTCATAAACCTACTGCATAATCGGTTTTGTCATAATTATTTATCTTAGTTCTAAAAATAGAATCTATCTATTTTATATTATAACTCTCGCTGTTTTATTTTTATCTCCAAGATAATCTATTGATAAAAATAATTGACGCCAAAATTAAAAAGCATAAAATTCGCCGACTATCTATTAAGATATTGTGTTTTGCGAGAGTGGCGGAATTGGTAGACGCGCTAGCTTCAGGTGTTAGTGTCCTTACGAACGTGGGGGTTCAAGTCCCCCCTTTCGCACCAAAACAGACTGATGAGTTAAACCCTACTTTATTTACTTCCTTCCTTTTTATTATCAGCAGGTTATCGTGCCTTTATTTACGGTTATCTACCCATGATAGGTTAAAAAAAAGGTCATTAAGCTATAGGTGATCACAACGCCGGCGGGGATCATCACCCACATTTGTAATTTCTTATGAAATAACATAATGGTAGATAGCAACATAGAAATAACAAGAACCAATGTAAATGCTGCTGTTCCTGCAATAGAGTGGGTGATCACAGTAAATAACGAAGCAACGGCCAACATTTCCCATAAACTAATACGAGATGTCCAAGAAGAGACAGAGGAGATACGTGTTGATTTAGCCATGAGAGTCACCATTCGTTAATGATAATGATTTTCATTATTATATAACACATTGGTTAACTCAATGTCTATCAAGAAAAAAAAGTAGCCATAACCTTAATTTTAAAGAGGTTAAACAAAAAACGCTTTACCGCTGCCAACGATAAAGCGTTTTAGAGTCATCAAATGATGATGTAAAATAAGTGATTAATCTTCTTTATTAAAATTAAGCACTAAATGAATATCTTCAGGCTCTCTTTCATAAAGCTCAGTATCAGGCACATCAATTAAACGACAGCCCATATGCTGATAAAAATTAACACTATTTTCAGAAGGCGTTGAGGATATATATAATCCGCTAGCCCCTTTTTGCTTCGCATATTCCACACAATAATCAAACAATATACGGGCTAATCCTTGCCCACGCTGCTGGTGGCTAATATGTAAGAAAGAGAGCTGTAACAAGGTGTTATCTTGGCCTCGCCACTGTGGATCAACACTGGCAGCAGCGACTAACTTGTCATCTTCAAAGACTCCCCAAAAAGGGGCACCGCGCTCAGCGCTTTCAAGTAAAACAGGGGTATAATGTTCTGCCTCACCTTCAGGCCAGCCTTTCATATCAAAACGCTGTTCAGATAACACCAATTGCCCTTGTTGTAAAACATATAGCCTTTCAATCAGTTCTGTTCTATCAATTTCCCAAACGCGAGGGATTTCATTATGTGTTAATAGACGAATATTTTTTTTCATTGTTGAAGATTAACCTGTTCTGAAGAAGATCCGCTCCGCTCTAATGCGTGGTAAGCCACTGCACAGAATAAGGAGTTCAACCGTTTCATATCACCCAACAAACTGGTATGCAGCGAACTGGTTTCAATACTTTGCATATTATGCAAATGAAGACGTTCTACATGAGCAAACGAGTAACGTTGGTTGAGTAAACGGAATCGATGTTTTGCTCGGCGTAATTTACGCGCATGCTCCATATTGCCGGAAACAAACACCGACATCGCCAGATTCAGATTACTTTGCAGACGCTCAAGGAGTGTCTGTAATTCACGACGTCCTTCCTCCGATAAATTTAAGTGATGATCTAAACTTTTATTCACCACCTCACCAGACATACGCGCTATGATAGCGGAAGATTGTTGCAAATTCATCGCGGTATCAATAATTTCTGCCCAGCGACGAGAGTCTTCAGTACCAAGATCATGCTGCTGAATTTGTGCCATATACAATTTAATACTGCTATGGAGCAATTCCACTTCCTCTTCTAGCTGGCTAATCTCCCTTTTTTGCAGACGATCCCCTTCCATTAAGGCTTGAAAACGTTGCAACATCTGTTCAACCACATCCCCTAACCGTAATGTCTCTCTGACTGCATTAGCAATAGCTAAAGAGGGAGTATCAACGGCAGATGGATCTAAATAACGAGGTGCAACTTCTGTCCCAGTAACCGGTAATTCCGGCACTAATTTTTGACATAATTTCGCCATTGGCCCCACAAACGGCAACATCAACACACAGCGCACTAAGTTATAAATCACATGAAAATAGATAATCACTTCCGCAGGGGAAAAATCATATTGTTGGATTTTTGTCGCAATGATGGTGATCCACGGCAATACCAGCAAGGCGCCAATTAATTTAAAAAACAGACTTCCTATGACGACTTGACGTGAACTAATACTTTGACCACGGCTACTGATTAATGCCAACAATCCACTACCAATATTAGAACCAATAACAATACATAAACTAATATATAAAGGCATAAAGCCTGTTGCACTTAATGTTGCGGTAAGTAATACCGCCGCTAAGCTTGAATAACTGACCATCGCAAAAATAGCGCCGACCAGTAGTGCTAAAATCGTATCCCCGCTCAAAGAGGTAAAAATAGCTTGTACTGCACTGGCATGGGTTATCGGCTCAGCAGAAGTCACAATCAGTTGTAATGCTAAGATAATTAAACCAAGGCCTATTCCCACTCTACCCAGTTGCCCGATACGCTCTTTTTTACGACTTAAAAAAGTCATGACACCCAGTAAAATCAGTAACGGTGATAACCACGAAAGATCGAATGTCAGCACTCGCGCCATTAGCGCTGTACCTACATCAGCCCCTAACATAATCACCAAAGCGGGTGTAATAGAAATAAGACCTTGAGTGACGAACGAAATCACTAGCAATGCCGTAGCATTACTACTTTGTACTAAGGCAGTAACACCGACACCGGCAAGAAAAGCATTCGATTTTTTATTAATACTTTTACCTAAAATTCGGCGTAAATCAGAGCCGAACACTCGCATAATACCGGTGCGAACAATATGTGTTCCCCAGACTAAAAGTGCCACGGATGAGAGTAAATGAAGCAGTGTTAGCATAGAAATTAGTCACCTTATTTTTTATCGTTGTTTATTGGCTCATTTCTCCTTCAATGCCATAAAAGAGAGAGATCCTACGCAGATAACCATATCTGAAAAATGATTTTTATAGATAACGCCCTAATCAAAACGACGTTATTAGGCAAAAAGATATTGCGACTTAAGTGCAATAATCAATGGAGAAGTTAAGAATAGTATAAGAATATCATTGTAAATTCTGTTAATTATAGCAAACAAAAAGCAACTTTCAAAATCAGACTGTAAATAACGTCTTGATTTATTATCGTTTTCTTATTTTTTGTAAAGAAATCATAGAAAAAAACGCGACTTGAGGGTATCTCTCTAAGTCGCGTGAAAATACAACAATTTTAGTAAGACAATTCAACTACATTTCAGACAGACTACAATTCAGTCACCTTATCAAGGTTATTTCAATCCCATCGCATCGCGCATAGTAAAGAAAAGATCTGTTTGGTCTGTTAACCCTACGACATTAGCAGCATGTGGGCCATAAGCGGCAACGCGTAATTGCGCGCCAGTATGCTCTTGTGAATCCGTTTCTGAGTTACCATAATTCACCACCATGACAGCGCCATCTTTGGTAATCAATGCTTGTGTTAAGCCACTTGATTTCACATCAGCTTCAATAATTTGACTAGAGTGAGCGTGATCTGCGGTCACTATAATAAGCGTATCACCATTTTGTTTAGCGAAATCTAAACCAATTTGTACCGCTTCATCTAATGCCACCGTTTCACCAATTTGACCACAAGGATTAGCATTATGATCTTGTTTATCAATGGAGGCGCTTTCGACTTGTAAGAAGAAACCATTTTCATTCGTTTTCAGCAAATCAATCGCTTTTTTGGTCATTTGCGCTAATGTTGGTGCATTCGGGTCTAATTTTGAATTCGGTTTACACTCTAAAGGAGGATTCTTTAAATTACCTTGATAAGTGGCTTTTGGCCCTTCCCAAGCGACGGCCATATTACCATCATGAAATAGGCCTAACACAGGTTTATCTTGGTTTGCTAGCGTAATCGCCTCTAACGATTTAGCATCTTTCACAATTTGATAGCCACGCTCTATTGCTTGTTGCTCGAGCGTTTTCCCTTTATATTCACCGGCCGTTGCTGTTTGAGCAAAACTTTTCGCGCCTCCTCCCAGTGTAATATCGGCACGAGTCACTAACAATTGCTCAGAGATTGAACCTCTACCGCCATTTTCTAGCGCATTCGTTGAGCATTTTGCTAACGTTTCTACAGGCCCATAACACTTACGCCCAGTAACATGTGAAAATAGCGCAGCCGGTGTTGCATCTTGGATTTCAGAGGTAGTGACATTCCCCGTCGCTTTACCATTCGCTTTTGCTAATTCCAAAATCGTTTGGTGATCTTTACCAAATACATCAATCCCTAATGCCCCATTATAGGTTTTAACCCCTGAAGCCCATGCTGTTGCTGATGCGGCCGAATCTGTTACATAATTAGGTTTTTGTGTTTTTCTATCTAAAGAATAATGAGTATATTGGCCGGTCATCGGTAACGCATCAATTCCTTTAAAGAAGCCACCAGCCCCTTCGGCATAGTTACGTGCTACCGTTATCTCAGAATCCCCCATCCCATCACCGATAAATAGGATCACATTTTTAGCTTGATGATTATTAAGTGCTGCTTTTAATGCTTCAGTTTGATCTGAGGTTATACGACGAGCACCACCAAATTCCGTAATATTACCTTTTGCTGCGCGATCTTGCGCCAAAATAGTATCGGCAGTGACGGGGGCTGCAAAAGAAGAGAAACCCACGCTTGTAAAGAGTGTTGCGACGACTACAGATAACGCAGAACGTTGATAACGTAGAGACATAGCTTTTTCCTTGCACGCAAAAAAAATAAAGAATTTTGGGGTTTATGTTTTAAGTCACCAAGAGCTTACGAGAGTAAAATGACAAACAGATGAAAGAAAAAAGCGATTTAGATGACAGCTTTATGGCAAATAAATGACAAATTAGCCTAAAGAAAAAGGATGTGTGGTTCACCACCACTCACATCCCTTTAAGATAAAAAAGATGAATAATTAATCGTTAGTTAACGCTTTAGTGCCGATATAAAGCGCCTCACACCAAGAGATATAATCATGCCCGCTCGCCATCTCCAGCGATTGCACAGGATAGCCCCTTTGCTGTAAAACCTGCTTTAATTGGCGATTATTATTTAATATTCCTCCAGTGCCTTCACGAGACTCAAATAACCCAGCCTCTAAGAAAAACTGTAATGGTTTTTTATCCGCCTGTTGATATTGGCTAATTAACCATTCTGGGGCTTCGTTTTCTGGCGCCCACCAATAAGAGCCGGACATACTAAGCACTTTCCCAAAGCGATCAGGACGGTTAAATGCCACCCATGCAGAGGCTAACCCCCCATAGCTTGAGCCTGAGACTATAGTTTCCTTAGCGGCTACTTGCAGGCCTTTCTCTTGCTCTAACCAAACCAAAAGTTCATCCGCTAAAAAGCGGTGAAAATCAGGATTAGGTGGTAATTCAACACTACGACGATCACTATCGATACTATCGACAAATAAGATAGCAATAGGAGGTAATTTCCCCTCTTCAATCAACTTATCAAAAAACTGGTCTATGCCATATTGTTGGCGATAAATTTGTCCATCAAATAGCACCAATAGCCGCGGTGTCGTCATTTTCTGTGCGGGTAAATAAAGCGCAATCTCTCGATCATTATTTAAAATTTCACTATGAAAACGACTGATTGATGTATTGCCATTCATTGCCCTATCTAAGATATCTGGCAACTGGCATTCACGGGGATAATCAAGTGACAGCAATGAAAAGTAATTATAGCGATCGTCCGCTTTACTTGGTGAAGGGTGAAGATTAAAAGGATCGGCCTGTGCCGTCGTTAAAATAGCACGGCGCTGCTGTGCAGCTGTTGCATTTTCAATGACTGGCACATCTGGTGCTAATTTATATTGCATTAATGTATCGTTAGGCACGATATAACTACGATACCAAATATCACTATTGGCTAAACGCGTTAACGGATCATGATCACCTGCAGGCGATCCCAATAGATATACATTAGATTGCGCACCTTGCCATAAAAAAGTCACGCGCTTGTTATGATTATCGTAAGGTTCAACAAGGGGAGTTCCCTCTTGCTGTATCTGTTGCCAGAATAACTGTATATTGCTGGCGGTGAGATCTTGTGCCAGCATTTGCAATCTAGGGCTAGTTAATGCTATACCCGCATCTTTATCTAAAGGCTGATAAGGGTATGTTTTCAGTGTGATATGCCACTGTACCCCAACTTCTCCTTGGGCAATAAACTGATAATTTGCCGTTTCAGGTAATAGGAAGCGTATCTTTTGTTGTTGTCCATCAACGGGCACATCTTTTAATAAGCGACGAATATGAGTGCCATCTTGGTTTGCTAATTGCAGATTTTGTATACCTTTAACATCTAACTCAGCATAACGCTGGCTCTGTAAATGTGTAGTAAAACAGAGTGCCTTATCGTGATTAAACTGACCTGATATTTCTTTATTTTCTGTTATTGATAAGCAATTGGCAAAACTAGAAAAAGAGGCCATCAATGCGCAGATCATTAGAGGAGTTCTCACTGTATGTTCTCATTATAATTTAGGTAAGAACTTATAGTAATGATAATTGTTATCAATTCAATAAGGATTTATTAGTGTATGAATTTGATCACTTAGAATAATAAAAAAACTCCACAATCTTTTAGTTTTCTTGTGGAGTTTTAGTAGCAAAATAATATTCAAAAGGTCTATCAACGTTCTTCTAATGGATAACTACGGAAGCTCCATAATCCCAATACTTTTAAGCCATCGCGATAAATACCTTGTAAATCAGATTTTGATGTTTTTTGTAATTCAGCTAATGGCTTATCGGGGGCTACAACCGTTAAATAAGTGATATCACTGGGGCCACTTTGCCAACTCGCAACCGTAAAAATAACATCAGCACGACGAACATGACTACCAGAGCTAATAATCACCGCTGTTTTAATTCGGTGTTTAGTTAATGCATAACGGCTAAATAACGCATTCTCCACCGTTGAGCGTGCATAATTGTCTTGGAAAATTCGCTCTGCGGGAATACCTTTTTTAACTAACCAATCCGCCATTAATTTACCTTCAGTTTGATGTGCTTTCGGCACACCACCTGTCACAACAATCATTGCATCAGGTAACTGTTTTGCGACTTCAAGGGTTTTATTTAAACGATCAATCAAGATCTGATTCATCGTACCATCTGGATTAAGTGCATAACCCAATGTCACAATGGCATTATTTCCTTTGGTTTTATTTAGCGTTGCCAAATCTGCTGGCGTTAACTTATCACTTAATGGCATTTTGCTTACACGATCAACTTGAGCAAAAAAGCGGCTTAGCTCTTCAGCTTTTGCCGGATTAAGGGATTTTAACTTGTTAAAATAGGCTTCACTTTCTTTATCTTTACCTTCAAAACGCGTCCAAGAAGTCACATAAATTAATGCATCAATATCATCCGGTGCGGCTTCTAAAATTTGTTTATAAATCGTTACCGCGCGCTCTATTTGATTGTTATAGACATAAGCACTGGCGGCACTAAATAGTAAATCTAAGCGATAAGGCTCTAATTTATAAGCTTGTTGTAGCTTTTGTGCTACGACTTCCATATTAGAAGGTAGTTTTCCCGTAAATCCAGCGTCAGAAACACGCGCTGGCGATTTAAATGCCTCTAATGCATCTTGGATCAACATATCTACCGTTTGGCGCTGAGAAATATATTGCTGATAGCTATTATCGGGTTGATGGACTTTTTGATAAGCCAATGCAGAAGAGGAAGCCGTAAAGCCTAAAGCAGCAATGGCTAATGAAATAACTGTTTTTTTGATCTGAAGTGAAATACGGGAAGGTTGCGCCATTATCTTGTCCTTTTGCGAAAATAAATCTGTTTCTTCAATTGGTTAAGCTTATGAAGACAAAGTGTGTGACTCCTCACACTTAAGAGAAAAAGAAATACACACCGATATATCTATACCTAACTTTTATCATAGAGATCTACCATTAATTTGCAGTAATTATTTTCACTAATTTGAAAAAAATAGCATTATTATGCTAATCGCTTAATGAACAGCCGTTTTTATCCATACTTTAGGTTTAAACAAAAATTTCATTCTTATTGTGACTATATAGCTAGCTATAAATAAAAAACGCCAATTAATGGCGTTTTGAAAAATACTTATTCGATATGCTTTGATTGCATCATCAGCAATTCCCTGACTAATTCGACACAACGAAGAAAGCGCTCATCATAATCAGGAGGATCTACTTTGACATATTCAATATTGTTTTTATCTAACATCTCTATCAACAATGTTTGAAAACGACGGCGCTCTTTATCACTCCCTAAACTACGTAAACCATCGACAACCCATGGCGTATTGTTCTCTAGCAGAATAACTAAATCAAAACGATATTCATCAATCAATGCCTGTACAAAAGGATGTTCTTTTCCTTCATAACGTAAACAAAAAGCCTGTGTTGTTACAAAATCAGTATCGATAAATGCAACTTTATTAGCATATTTAACTGCAAAATCAATATATTGGGCATGACCTAAAGCGATTTTATCATAATCAGAATACTGCAATGCCATTTCGTCTCCTCCTAAATGAGAGAAGACATAATCACGGCCATATTCCCACGCACTGGTTGTATTAAAAATATTGGCAAGCTTATTTACTAAGGTCGATTTGCCACTCGATTCACCACCTAATATAGCCACTGTACGCACGAAAAAAGGTTTTACTTCGGTAGGAATATATTCCCAATATTTAAATGGCGCTTGACGGATTTGACTACCGCTAATATTCATAAACGAGCGCTCAGGATCGACCAGTACCGTTTCAATACCTAAAAATGCTTCATATTGACTGGCGTCCTCTCGTTCACTGGTATAGATAAAATCCGGCGCGATTTGTTTTTCTTGTAGAAAGGCTTTGATACCCTCACTCCACATTTCCCAACCATGAGGTTGAGGCTCTATACCATGTTCATTAAACTCATGAATACGAATATTTTTCTGATACTTAAAAGTTTGTAATAACCAGCGCAACCTATCACTTACCGTCGGCTGTTGTGACATCGCACTATTGATAAATAGCTCTTTATCACGAGGTTCGTCATGACATAAAATGACATGCAATTCATCCACTTGACTACAAGCTCGTTGAATTAAATAAATATGCCCAGTATGAAGAGGATAGAATTTACCAAAAATCACCCCAATGGTTTTCTGTTGTAATGGATATTCTAATCCCAAAAATTGGTGTAATGCGGACATTTTTTGTGCACTGGGGCTTTTGATTTTGTTATTAATAAGCTGGCTAAGATAGCCCTTTGTCATCTGACTTTCATCGGCAACTTGCTGTAAGGTATAGCCATTCTTTTTTATTGCCTGTTTGATATAATCAAAAGATCCCATGATTTACTCCTTTAGAAGTCGTCCAAATCATCAAGTACAGATAACGCATCTGATAGTTTCTTCACACCATACACTTTCATATCAGGTGGATTTTTCTTTGGCATATTCGCATTAGGCACAATAGCACGTTTAAAACCGTGTTTTGCTGCTTCTGCAATTCGCTCTTGTCCACTTGGTACAGGACGAATTTCTCCCGCGAGTCCTACCTCACCAAAAATAACTAAATCACGCGGTAAAGGACGATTACGAAAACTCGATACTAATGATAGTAATAAAGCTAAATCTGCACTAGTTTCGGTTACTTTGACACCGCCAACGACATTAACAAAGACATCTTGATCAGACATCTGTAAACCACCATGACGATGCAAAACCGCTAATAATATTGCTAAGCGATTTTGCTCTAATCCCACCGCAACACGGCGAGGATTTGATAACATAGAGTGGTCGACTAACGCTTGGATCTCCACCAGTAATGGCCGTGTTCCTTCCCACACCACCATAACAGAACTACCTGAAGTCACTTCATCACCACGACTTAAAAAGATAGCCGATGGATTACTCACTTCGCGTAAACCTTGTTCGGTCATGGCAAAAACACCTAACTCATTCACCGCACCAAAGCGGTTTTTATGACTACGCAATGTTCTAAAACGTGAGTCTGTTTCACCATCAAGCATCACTGAACAGTCAATACAGTGTTCTAATACTTTAGGTCCCGCTAATGTGCCATCTTTGGTGACATGACCCACCATAATAATGGCAATATCATTCGTTTTAGCAAAACGAGTCAGATAAGCGGCTGTCTCTCGTACCTGTGCCACACTGCCCGGGGAAGATTGAATATCGGCCATATGCATTACTTGGATCGAGTCAATGACCATTAATTTAGGTTGCTCTTGAGCGGCAATTAAACAAATTTGTTCAATACTGGTTTCTGACAACATATTCAATTCGGTTGTCGGTAAACCTAAGCGGTGCGCCCGCATGGCAACCTGCTGTAATGACTCTTCTCCCGTGACATACAAGGTTTTCATTTCAGTGGCTAAACGACACATGGTCTGTAGTAATAGTGTACTTTTACCTGCCCCCGGATTTCCGCCAATTAAAATGGCACTTCCCGGCACAACCCCTCCGCCTAACACACGATCAAATTCTTTAAATCCTGTCGAAAAGCGTGGTAATGCTTCAAGGCTAATTTCAGAGAGCTTTTGAACACGGCTTATTCCTTTCGCATCTCCGGCAAAACCACTAAAACGATCGTTACGGGCAGAAGGTGCCGCCGCAAGGCGCACTTCCGTAATGGTATTCCACGCATGACACGCAGAACATTGTCCTTGCCAACGCGGGTAATCGGCACCACATTCATTACATACAAAGGCTCTTTTGGCTGCTTTTGCCACACTGCTCTCCCCGTTATTTTCTTGACTGAAAACTTATCGTTCTTCGTGCTTTAATCCTGCACTTAAAATACACATCACACCCATTAAATCAGCATGACGAATAGCTACTTTGGCTTGTGCATATACTTTAGGTTTGGCATGGTAGGCAATACCTAAACCCGCCTTTCTAAGCATTTTAAGATCGTTTGCGCCATCACCTATCGCAATGGTTTGTTCCAGCGGTATATCTAAATCTTTAGCTAAGCGTGTAAGCACTTGCGCTTTATATTTAGCATCAACAATAGGGCCTTTGACTTTGCCCGTTAATTTACCATCTTTAATTTCTAGCTGATTAGCAACCGCTGCAACTAAACGTAATCGCTGTTTTAGGTTATCAGCAAAATAAGTAAATCCCCCTGATGCAATCGCAATTTGCCAATCCATTGCCTGAAGCTTACGCACTAAACTTGTTAACCCGGGCATCAGAGGTAAATTATCCATTACTTTTTGTAAAATATTCGCATCAGCTCCCGCTAATTGTGCAACACGCAATTTTAGGCTTTCACTAAAATCCATTTCACCTTGCATCGCTTGCTCCGTTATCTCGGCCACTTTATCACCGACACCGGCCAGTTTAGCGATTTCATCAATACACTCAATTTGAATAGCCGTGGAATCCATATCCATCACTAAAAGTCCCGGAGAGCGTAAACGTGGGATCTGCCCAAAGGGTACAACATCTAAACCACATTCATCAGATAACCGACGAATACGACGAGTTAAACTTCCCGCAATACGTACCACTTGGTAATCATCAATACGCCATGAAGAAACCACCACAATAGCCACACCTAATTTATGCTGGAACTCACTTATTCTTTTTTTATCAAGTTCTCGTCCATAAAGTAACCATCCGCTATCGCCTGCACGATAATCCAGTGGCATCACTTCTTCACCACTGAGTGATAGCGGTAGACCTGGCCATTTACGGATCTCATCCGGTAAATAGCAATAGGTCAGACTATTTGACATACTTATTCTCCTGTTTTCCCCTGTCTGAACAAAATAATTGTTATTCAGCCTATTCTATCTGTGACTCATCTGGCAACATGCACATACTTGCTTACGCAAAAGGTTGAACATGCTTAAAGATAAACTAAAATTCAAACTACAAAAAACCGCGATTATACTGATTTGTATCGCATTATTGGCTTTTTTGATGCAAGGCGCCTCTTATTTTAGCCGTGCAAATCAGCACGCCCGTATCACCCAGTTTGAAGAGCTTGCCAAAACACTGGCAGAACAAGTTGCCTTCTCATTATCCAATTATATGGATGACAGTAGCAAAGATAACGTAAATCCACACATTATAGCTAATTTAAATCATCTAACTCACGATAGTCGGGTACTGGATGCAAGTCTTTATTGGCAAGATGGCACACAAATAGCGCATAGTGGTGAAAATGTGACGGTAAAAGAGCGATTGGCCTTAGAAGGACAAAAAAGTGGCGGTTCTTTTAATCATCAGCTGGTGGTACCTATCCCTGGTCAAGATCAGCCAAAGGGTTTTCTAAGATTGACGTTAGATACACACCAACTTGTCACAGAATCTGGCCAAGTCGATAACACCACCAATTTATTGCGTGTGATGCTATTGGTTGCTCTGGCGATTGGTTTTTTACTGTCCCACAGCTTATTGCAATTAACACCAGTGCATTGGCAGCAATCGCCCTATTTATTAACCGCAAGTTTACCCACTCGTCATGAAAAAGAAGATGATGAACAAAAAAGTGATCAGCAAAAAGAAACAGAAAATAGATCTGAAGTTAAATAACACTGCCACAAATTAACATAATAAGGTGAGTCATTAGTACTCACCTTCATGTCTATGTTTCTATCTAAAATAGGTTAAATTATTTTAGATATATCTAATTTATACGTATTTTCGTGCTATTCCCTTAAACTTTGAATGGGCTTTGTTTAAAATCACAGTAAATCTCAGTCAATTTATTAACCTAATGCGATAAATAAATCTTACATCTTTCTTTTGCTCTTGAGTTGCTGAGGTGGTTATGACTGAACAAT
The DNA here is from genome assembly GCF_054767435.1 of Proteus sp. MB838. NCBI lineage: Bacteria > Pseudomonadati > Pseudomonadota > Gammaproteobacteria > Enterobacterales > Morganellaceae > Proteus > Proteus sp. MB838. The sequence continues at coordinate 34,939 of NZ_BAABMO010000027.1, read as the reverse complement.
CTGTTATCCAACGTTGTCAACAAATCGTAGAAAATCCAACCCTTTCCCCCGAACAAAAACGTCATTTTCTAGCATTAGAAGCGGAAAATATGTTGCCATACCCGACATTATCTAACGAGGCGAGCCTTGCGCTAAATGAACGGGTTATCTGCGATATGTATGAAGGTCATGCCCCTTATAAACCACGTTATGTATTACCTGATTACGCGAAATTCTTAGCACAAGGCTCGCGCTATTTAGAGCTTGAACCTGCCCAAGATTTTGATGATGCGCTAAATATGCTGACTATCCTTTATCATCATGTTCCTTCAGTCACTTCAATGCCGGTTTATTTAGGTCGTATTGATAAAATCTTACTACCTTATGTGGGGAATTTGACGCAAGAGCAACTCTATCCAAAATTAAAGCGTTTCTGGCGCTATCTTGATAGAACCCTTCCTGATGCCTTTATGCACGCTAATATTGGCCCCGAAGACTCTATCATTACACGTTTAATTCTTAAGGTAGATGTTGAACTTCAACAAGTAGCCCCGAATCTCACCTTTATTTATGACGCGGCACTAACACCTTCTGATTTATTGCACCAAGCAATCACCAATATTTGTCATAGTAGTAAACCCCATATTGCTAACGGTACATTGCAAGATGCTGTATTTGGTAAAGATGAATACGGTATTGTTAGTTGTTATAACTCTCTACCGCAAAGTGGTGGCGGTAGCACTTTAGTTCGTATCAATCTCAAAGAAGTAGCAAAGCGCAGCCAAAATAGTGCCGACTTTCTAGAGAATGTATTGCCGTTTTATATGCAAAAACAAATCGAGATCATCAATGCTCGTTGCGAATTCCTCTATGAAAAATCAAACTTTTTTCAACAAAGCTTTTTAGTAGAAGAAGGTTTGATCTCACCCGATCGTTTTGCCCCGATGTTTGGCATTTATGGTATGGCTGAAGCAGTTTCTCTTTTACTTGAGAAAGAAGGTCATACAGCAAACTATGGTCATAGCGAAGCGGCCAATAAACTTAGCTATATTATTAGTGAAAAACTGGCCCAATTTGTTGCACAGACTCCTGTAAAATATGGTTGGAAACAGCGTGCCATGTTACATGCTCAATCAGGCATAAGTTCTGATATTGGTACTACACCGGCGACCCGAATTCCTTATGGAACAGAGCCTGATCCTGTTACTCATTTAATGACCGTTGCCCCCCCACCATCAATTTTATACTTCAGGTATTAGTGATATTTTAACCGTGGATGAAACTATCAAACAAAATCCTGATGCCTTAATGCAACTGTGCTTAGGGGCGTTTTCTTGCGGATTACGTGAATTTACCGCTAATGTGGGTGGCAATGATTTAGTCCGTGTCACTGGGTATATGGTGCGGTTATCTGATTTAAAAAAATATAAAGAAGAAGGCTCTCGCCTAAATACAACTTGGTTAGGAGATGAAGCAACAACCAATTGCCATATTGCTGAACGAAAACCACGAGTGATTAGCCATGAACAGCAGATGCGCTTCGATAAATAAAATACTGCCTTTTTCTTGTGTTGATGGCCCAGGCAATCGCCTCGCCATCTTCCTACAAGGATGTAATTTACGCTGTAAGAACTGTCACAATCCCTACACTATGGGGATTTGTGATAACTGCGGGGATTGCATTGCCACTTGCCCACAGCAAGCGCTTTCATTACAAAACGGTGTAATAAATTGGAACGCTGACAGCTGTGAGCAATGTGATACTTGTATTCAGCAATGTCCTCGCCAATCAAGCCCTATGACATTGACCTATACGGTTGATGAACTAATTGCAATTACGCGTAAATATGCCGCTTTTATCAATGGGGTAACAGTTAGTGGCGGGGAATCTACGTTACAACTTCCATTTTTAATTGATTATTTTAAAGCAATCAAAGAAGCCCCTGATCTTCGACATCTTACCTGTTTAATTGACAGTAATGGCACTCTTTCACTTAATGGTTGGCAAAAAATCGCCCCCTTTATGGATGGAGCGATGATTGATTTAAAAAGTTGGAGTGAAGAAACACATATTTATTTAACCGGACGTAGTAATCAACGTATTAAAAAATCAATCAAATGGTTAAGTGAGCATAATTTACTTGCAGAATTACGCCTTTTATATATTCCAGAAAAAACCGATTATTTAGAGAATATAGAACCGCTTTCTCATTTTATTAATTCACTTGGTGAATCAATTACAATTCGTATTAATGCGTTTCATCAGCATGGCGTATATGGTGAAGCGAAGAATTGGCGTTCCGCAAATAAAGAACAAATCATAAATCTACAAAATGAATTAATACTTAGAAAAGTAAATTTAATTAAAACACCAAATATATATACATAATAATAATTCCTTACTCATTATTATATATTAAATTCATTTCATTTTATCCAATTGACTTTAATTAATACAGAGGTTAACCTCCAGTTAAAATCTTATTTTTGGTATATAAAATGAAAATGAAAAATAAATCAATATTATATATATTGTATCCTCTCTATATATGGCCTATTAATTGCTACAGCAATTATAATATAAATGATATGGGAGACTCAATTTATAACCCTTTTAGTATTGCAAATAATGCAAGTCAATATTATGAATTTACTCATAATAGATATGAATACATTAAACATCTCCACGGCCGTATCTTAGATAAGCATAGTTACAACCAACAGTTAATGACGCCGTTTGGAAGCACTTACATATATGCAACAATAAGTGATGATACACTTTCATTATATAATCGTATAGCTGATGAAGGTGAACGTAATATTCAAAAAAAGATACCTAATTATAATATTAGAGAAACCGTTTATTTCTCAGAAGAACTCTTACCAAATGAATTATTTATTAGTATAGATGGCGGAAAAACCATAAAAAAAATAAATAAAGAAAATAATCCGCAATTAGATCTTCTTTACCTTTCCCATATTTCAAAAAATAGTAAAACTGTTGTAGGGTATGCCTTTGCAGGTGCTAGAGCCAGATTAGAGCAGATGGTTAAAAATAATAGTATTTTTGAAGATACTATCGGTTGTGGTACATACAATGGATGTTATGTATTTGCCTATAACGTATATAACAATACATTTTCTATTTTAGATAGAAACATGGAGATTAGATATTTAACGAAAGATGGTAATTTTATTTTATATGAATACAAAGGTGATGAGAGAAAGAAGCTATATATTTATGATATCTATAAAAAAGAAGACTTCGAATTAACATTCGATAACGTTAATAAGTATTTAGCTAATCATCCAGAAAAAGCAATTTTACTTTCACCAATTACTGAATATCCTTTCTTAAAGGGAATAAAAAGAAGAGGTGTTGATATTCAAAAAATCAGTGATAATGGTCAAGTCTTTATTGGCCAGCTAAACCGAGATTTGCCTAAAAAGAAATTACTGGATAGAGAATATCCTAAAGTTGCCTTTATCACAACAGCATCAGGCCCTATACGAGAACTTAGTCTCTCTGAATTTGGATCGACAAAACTTGCAGATACCTCAGCAGATGGGAACTATAGTGTTGGCTGGGGAGATGTTTGGCATTATAATTATGCAATTAAGTTACCTACTAGAACAAAAACTTCTTCAGCAATTTTTAGTCAAGCACTACTCTATGACTTCTCTAATGATAAACTCATCAATATTGGTAATCTTTCTAAAAAAGAAGAAGAAGCAAGATTTAGAAATGCCAGAGCACTTGATATTACTGCTGATGGTAAATATGTTGTAGGGTGGTCTGAAACTGATGAGTATAACTTAAATACCATTCCAAAAGATCTAACAGGCACTGGTCCTCATGCCTTTATCATGTTTCATCGTCATGGTTTTATTTATTTCAATAATCATATGTATGACTTAGGAACACTTGACGGGGGAAAAGATTCAGAAGCACATGCCATCTCAGATGATGGAAGAATCATTTATGGTGTAGCCACTAATGAACGTAATAACTGGCGTCAAGTTATTTGGAGAAATGATGAAATCGATAATAAATATTTCAATACTGAACAACAAGAAATTGCAGATGAAAAAGATAAGCAAGCTGAGCAGGAAAAAACGGAGCAAGAGCGCCTAGCCAAACTGCAAGCTGAGCAAAAAAAGGCGGAGCAAGAGCGCCTAGCCAAACTGCAAGCTGAGCAAGAAAAGGCGAAGCAAGAGCGCCTAGCCAGACTGCAAGCTGAGCAGGAAAAGGCGGAGCAAGAGCGCCTAGCCAGACTGCAAGCTGAGCAGGAAAAGGCGGAGCAAGAGCGCCTAGCCAAACTGCAAGCTGAGCAAGAAAAGGCGGAGCAAGAAAAGGCGGAGCAAGAAAAGGCGGAGCAAGAGCGCCTAGCCAGACTACAAGCTGATAAAGAACTTCCCCCTGTAGAAGATGAACAAGTACAACAGGCTAAAGAAAAGGTAAAAGAGAAAGAAACAGCAAAATCATCGACAGCTATCAGTAAACCAATCGATGTAGAAAACAGCTATAAATCAATGCAATTAATGGCTGAAAACGGCTATAAACTTATCGATATGCAACAAGGGCAATTGCGCTATCTCGCTTCTGCCACCTGTTCTGTCGGTACTGAAAAAGCATGTCTTAGTGGCTTCTCACACTATCAAAATATTGATAAAGCCAACGCTATACAAACGGGCATTAGTGGAGCTTATCGTTTTGATATCAATCAAACACCATTAGTGGTTGGTCTTGCTATTGATAGCGATAGCTACTCTTCTTTACCGACAGGCTATGAATATCAAGGATACCCTTTACCGTTAATTGGTTTTAGCGTTGATTTAATCCCGTCACTAAACCCAACCTCGAATGGCAATGCATTACATCTTTCATTAAAAGGGGCATATGTAAACCGCAAAGTCACGATTAAAAGACCAATATTAGATAATACCGAAGCGGGTAAAGGCCACGCAAAGATCTCCGGTTATTATATTGATTTACAAGGATATTATCCTTACACACTCAATAACCTTATCACTGTAACGCCTTTTGCAGGACTTACTTTTAATCAAACATCACGCTCTGCTTATAGCGAAACACAAGGGACTAAACTTGCAGTCCATTATCAAGAACTTAATGCACATTCATTGCTTGCAAAAATAGGATTAGGAATAGAGTATACAGTCAATGCCAAACTCAAACTGGACAGCAAAGCGGGTTTATTATGGCATTTATCACATCACCAAGGTGACTTCCAAAGTCATATTGATTATCTAGGTCAGCAAAAAATTAACTATAACGACAACAAAAAACAGTTAGCACAGCGTCCATTTGCTAGTGTAGGGCTAACTTACCAACTAGATAAACAGTCATCTGTTAATACGACAACAAATTGGCAAATGACCCCTTATCGTAATCAAGATATTCATATGGGTATTGGTTATACATATCGTTTTTAATTCCTTATTATTATTATTATAATTAGTAGTAATAGTTTGCTTCCTATATTTCAAAATACAGGAAGCTTTTTTTTATTAAAATCGCTCCAGTATCCTTTTTACTATCAACATGTTTTTTCCTTATCTACCCACCATATTCTGGTAGATACTTTTTCTAGTAAGGCTTTATTGTGACTAAAGATAATTAAACTTAAAGGACGTTTTTGACTTTCATCGATTAATACTTGCCAAATTTTGGCTTGGATCTGTGCATCTAATTGTGCAGTCACTTCATCTGCAATTAATAATTGTGTTCGAGGATCAAGTGCTCGTAGTAATGCAATACGTGCCAATTCTCCTCCTGATAACTCATTAGGCCTACGGGTTAACCACTCTGGCTCTATCATCAATTTTTCAAGCCACAGGCTATCAGGCACCCATGCATCACGTACACTCTCTCCGGTTGTTCTAAATGGATTAAAACATTTATCAGGATGTTGCGGAACCAATTGAATGGGACAATAACCTTTCTTAGGCAGAGGTTGCTGATTAAAAAGAATTTGCCCACTAGTCGGCATTTGCCATTGTGCTAATACACGACCTAACGTTGTTTTTCCTCTACCACTTGGCGCAGAAATGCCTAAGCGCTCTCCCGCCTCTAATGAAAAAGAGAGATCATGCCATAACATCTTACCGGCTTGTTGCACAGAGAGTTGCTGTAGCGCTAAAAGTGGCATAAAAATAACCTCAAAAATAGGGTTCTCTAAGAGAAAAAGGTATATAAAGAAGATAATCTATCACTACTCAATATGGGTATGGGTTGCAAGCCCCCTCTTGTAGATCTAAAAACTGCTGTTCAGGCAGTGCATTCCACAATGTTTTTAGCCACTCACTCCCACCATGATGATAAAGCGCTTTAGCAGCGACTATCTCATTTAGCTCCCCTTGCCTCAACACAGCAATGGTATCGGCATAACGAGCAGCCAAAGCTAAATCATGGGTGACCCATAGGACTGATTTACCTTGGTGACATAACTCTTTTAAATGCTCTAGCAATAAACAAGCGTGTTCATCATCAAGCCATGATGTTATCTCATCAGCCAGTATATATTGTGCATTAGATAATGTTGCATTGCAGGCGAGTACTCGCTTAGCCATTCCCCCCGATAATTTTGCGGGGTAAGTTTTCACTAACGAGCTAGAGAGGTGATATAAACCAAATTGGTGTTTAATATCTTCATAGGTGATATCAGCACCACTTAACCGCGCTGAACGACCCAGTTGTTCACCAATGCTAATTAACGGATTAAGCGCTGTTACACCTTGAGGAATATAGCAAAAAGTATTACCACGATAAGCAATAAGCTCTCGCTCGGTTAACGGATGCCCATTAAGTTTAATTGTGCCTCGGGTTCGCATATTAGCAGGTAGTAGTCCCAATGCACTTTGCAGGAGTAAACTTTTACCTTCACCGCTGCCCCCCACTAAAGCCAGCATTTTGCCAGGTTTAATATCAAGAGAAATAGATTTTAATAAAGGCTGCCAAGTGCGCTTTCCTAACCAACGAAACTGCGCAATATCAATGGAAAGCTGTTCAAAACTTAACATCCTGCCCCTCTTAACCATAGTTGCTGCATGGCTTTAGCAAATTGATCAAATATCAATACCAAGCACATTAAAATTAATCCGGGAAAAAACACCATCCACCAAGCACCGGTACTTAAATAACGTAAGGCATCCGCTAATAGCAATCCAAGAGAAGGCTCATGCGCTGCTTGCCCAAAACCTAAAAAGCTCAACGCAGCACTATGCAATACCGCATGTGGAAACATAAGCAACGTTCCTACAATCCATTGCGGTAATAACATTGGGATATAGTGTTTTTTCACACACTCAAAAGGTGTATTGCCAATACGGCGAGATAGCATCACATAATCTGCTTCACGAATACGTTGAATTTCACCACGTAAAATTAGGGCTAATTTGGGCCAATGGGTTAATGCAACAGCCCAGATAACACCTTGCTGTCCCCCACCTAAAGTAAAACAGATCAAGATCAACAACAGTAAATGAGGTAATGCTAACAAGGCATCAACCACCCCTCTGACCAATAAATCACAATGGCGATTAATGGAGGAGATCCCAGCAAATATCAAAGCAATCGCACCACTGACAACAGCACTAGTTACACCGATATTTAAGCTACTTAACATACCTTGAAAACAGCGTAACCACAGTGAACGGCCTAAATTATCCGTGCCAAACCAGTACTGAGTAGATGGCGCTTGGTTTCTAGCTAAAAAATCCATCACAATATCAGTATGAGAAACAGATAAGCCATAAATAACCAGCCCCACTAATACGATTGAGACAAATAGCAGTCTAAATAAAGGCTTATTGGGATCGTAAATCATAAGTCGCGCAAAATTCCTTTATTAATTCGTCGTAACAAGTGGTTAGAGATACTGTTTCCAAAGAAAATGAGAATTGTGCTAAATACAACAATCCCCATTAATAGGGGGATATCCCCACGCAATCCGGCATCTACTGTCGCTTGCCCTAATCCCGGATAAGCAAAAACCTTCTCCGCCAATAATGAACCACCTAACAATTCACCAATTGATGCAAACTGTAAGCAAAGTGCGGGAGTAATGGCATGACGTAGAACATGAAAAAGCATCATAGCCCAACCTTTATCACCTTGGGCTTTAGCAAAATGAATAAATTCACTGCCCATCACTTCAGCAACTTTTGCGCGAGTATGCAGTGCGATATTACCTGTACCTAATAATCCTAACGCTATCATAGGTAAAATAAGATGCGAAAAACGTTGGCCCAATGTGGCTGCTTCAGCACTACTGCCCATCGGCCATGCACAGCAAATGGGTGCCCAGCGTAACGTTACCGAAAACAGCGATAACAACAGCAATCCAACCCAAAAAGTCGGTAATGAGGCCAGCAAATAAGAGAGGGTTGAGATGATCCTATCAGGCCAACGATTAAGATATCGTCCTGCCACTAACCCCATTAACACCCCTATTACACCTGAAAATAGCCACGCAGAAAAAAGCAGGATAAACGAAGGCCCTGCCCGTTGGCGAATAACATCAATAACCGGCATGTTATAGAGCATGGAATAACCAAAATCACCTTGGATTATCTGGCTAAACCAGAGCCAAAAACGCATCCATAGTGGCTGATCCATCCCCCAGCGAGCCGCTATCAGCGGATACTGCTCAGGCGGAACGTTTAGCAAATCACTACCGATATAGGCCTTGATCGGATCAATCGGCGAAAAACTTAATAAAATAAAAACACCTGCTGTTGTTACCAGCAGCAGGCATAATAATCGCAGGAAAAATCCTACTGTTTGACGTATTACTGACAAGTCCACTTCCAAGTATCTACGCTATTTAATAATGACCATGAACCGTGAATTTCCGGAGCGCCAGTGCCTAAATCAACACAAGGATCGGTTAAGTAAGTATGCTGAATATTCATTAACCAAGCCCAAGCAGCATCACCTTTGATACCGACGCCATTTTTACCATCCCACTCTACCGCTTGCCAATGTGGGACCGCTTGTTGCCATGTCGGTGCATCTAATGCTGCTTGTAAATGTTTTTCAACGGCAGGATTTTTATAATACCCAGGATTATAGTAACCCACACCTGCGGCATTCATACTATAGTGATGATAGAGCTCCATCGGATCAAGACTTCCCCAACCAAACAAAGTCGGGTTTGAGTGCATATAACGCTCTACGGTATCCCAGCTTCCTGACTTAAGATCCATTTGAATGCCAAGAGGTTGCACTAACGCACGAATTGATTCAGCTAAATCGCGACGAGTTGCATCACCACTGGTGTACCAGAGTGTTAATTTCGCTTCTAGACCGTCTTTTTCTCGAATGCCATTTTTATTGAGTTTCCAACCCGCATCATCAAGAATTTGTTTGGCTTTTTCAATATCACCATCTTTAAATGCGGCCTCGGTTTGATCCCAAGGTAATCCTTTTACGCCGGTATAAGCAGGAACTGCATATCCATCTAATACTTGCTCTGCCAGTAATTGGCGGTTAAGGGCATAGTTAATCGCTTTACGGATGGCGATATCTGCAGTGATATCATTACCGATATCATACCCTTGTGCATTTTTCTCACCTGATTTCACCATAGGAAAGACGATACCACGATTTTCAACACTGGCTCTTTCCCACAATTTTACATTAGGCAAATTTTTAGCAATGGCTGCGGTGGCAGGAGGAATACGAACAACCCCTAGTTGTCCACTTTGAGCGGCAGCAAAAGCGGCATCTTCATCAAGAAAAACAAAGATAAGCTTTTCGAAATCATTTTTCTTACCCGCATAATAAGGGTTTGCCTCAACGATGAGTTGCTGACCCGGTTGAAAACTGACCATACGATAAGGACCGGCACCAATCGGCTTTTGTGCATAGGTTTTTTCATCATATTTATCAGCTGAAACAATGCCTAGCGAGCCTAATACATTAACAAAAGTACTTTGAGGCGCTTTTAAAGCAATAGTGACATGTAAATCATCATCTGCCGTTGCAGAAAGAAAGTTTCCCATATCCACTTTACCGCCACTTGCCGCAGCATTGTTATAGGTAAAGGCAACATCTTTTGCGGTTAAAGGGGAACCATCAGAAAATTTCAAATCTGGTTTTAACGTCAGCTTCCATGTTGTGCCCTCTGCACTAGGCTGATAATCACTGAGCATATTGCTATACCAAGTCAGATCTGCATTTTGCTTTAATAATGGGCTGTGTAGCAGTAAGTAGCTACCATGGCTCCACCCTAACATGGGATCAAAACCTTCTGTCGGCTCTTCACCAATGGCTAATTTTAAGGTTTGTGCTGAAGTAGTAACAGGAACACTAAGTGCGGCTAAGCAGGATAAAGCAATAAACGATTTTCGCCAACTAAACCGAATAGACATAAATATTCTCCGATTTTTTAGATACGACTTATCATCAGTCTCAATCTGTTTGAAAGAGACAGAAAAGAAATAAGTTAACTGTTGTTATTATGATGTTCTGCACATTGATGCAGACAAAAGGATTAATTGCTTGGCATCATAAAAGCTTTTCTTGAATTACTCGAATAATATCCAACATTTTATTGATTTTACATAAACTTTCATCAAGCAATAGCGTTCAATATGACAAAATTTTAAATAGAGCACAGTTTTTTTCTAATAAATCAGTTATATAGGTTATGCTCATTCTTAATTGTGAGCATATAACAAAATAAATTGCTATTTTTACGAAATAACCTAATTTTACGATAAGTATATTAATGAAAAAATAAAGGGTGCAAATTATTACACCCCTTTATATTTATTCTGCTAATATTTTTTTCAGTCGAAAATAACGCCGGCCTAAACGCCATTTTAATCTAAAATCTTTCGCATTTTTCCAAATTAAGGCCCAAATTCCCCGCTCAAAAAATACCTTAACTATCTGTTTTTTGGTTTCTGGTGAACTAATCGCATCAATAGAATGAATAATACCTAAACCTTCTTTGGCTATTTGCCAATAACAAGCATTGATCGTTTTTGCTATCTCAGCATGGCGTTGATTAATAGCATCCAGCATCTCAAGTATTTTCATATAGTTATAAATTGTTCTTACATGAATACGATCATCGGGTGTCGTATGCGACACGGAGCCAGAATGAATAAAATAGTCGTAATAACGCTCATCGATATATTTTACCCGTTTCGCCGTTAATAACACTTCTGTCGTCCAAGGAATATCTTGGTGATGCAAACCCGGCTCAAAGTAATAACCATGCTCCAATAAAAACTGACGTCGATAAATATTTAGCCATGTAACATGTAAGAACTTTTTCGATTCAAGAGCACGTTCAAGCCATTGAGGCCCGGTTAATACCTCTGTGGTTGTTAAACGCGTTGAAGGAAAGATAGGGCGTGTTGGTCGGTTTTTATCATCATAAACATAATTCCCATTACAGGTTGCTACATCCAAATTATCGGCTTGGGCAATTTCAAGTAATCGGGGATACATGCGTTTATCTATCACATCATCAATATCAGGAAAAGCAACGTATTCCCCCTTTGCAACAGCAAATCCTGTATTACGCGCAACGGAAACACCTTGGTTTTCTTGTGTTAAAATAGTGACATTGGGAAAGTGTTTTTCCCATTTATCTAAGATCTGACGAGAGTTATCAGTAGAGCCATCATCAACTAAAATAAGTTCCCAGTTTTCCAGTTGTTGGGCATGTAAACAATTAAAAAACTGTGGTAAAAATTTTTCACCATTAAAAACCGCCACCACAATACTTAATTGGGGAAAAGAAGAGGACATACCGAACCTTTTATTTTTTTAATAAGACAGAAATATTTTGTCGTGAACATTTTTGCTTAAGGGCATTAAGGGTAGCAAAGATAGTTAGCTTAATATGAAGCTAATCTTGCTATGTTACACTTAACATTAATCAAAAAGTGCGCTTTTTGAGCCAATTAGGCCTCTAAAATTCACTAGTTAGGCTAAGTATAAGTAATTTTGTCTTGATACTGATGAAGAAAGGGTTAAGGATGTGCGTTTTTTAAAAAAGATAGGCTCGAGATGACTGTTTATCCATGAGTGATATAAGTTACAAAACTGTCTTTTTTTAGCGGTTATGACACTTATATCACTCATTAATATAAAACATCCGCAGAACGGATGTTTTTTACTTATGGATACTTATTTATACTTTATGTTTTTTGTACTTTAATTTTTCTATTCTTCGATATCGTCTTCATCACAGACTTCAAGCTCAGGAAAGTAATCAACTCGCCAAGACTTAATGCCTTGATAAACTTTATCAACAGCGTTTCTTACCGCTTCGGTCATTGGGTAATAGAATCCCACCAGATCGGGCTGGATCCCCAAGAAAGTAATATCGGGGATATCGTCCTTTAATTGATCTATCAGAAAATTTAACGGCATGTTATGGGTGCTCATAATAAACATTTCTGCAATATAATCAGGATCTATTACCCTTATTTCACCAGGTTTTAAACCAATATCAGCCGCATCAACAATGACAACACATTGCGGTTGTAATGCTCTTATTTGATAAGAAACATTCTCTGGCGCACTTCCCCCATTGATAACCATCCAACCATCAATCGGGTTTGCTTCCATTAAATCCGCTAACAGAGGACCGGCTCCATCATCCCCCATCATGCTATTTCCTACCGTTAATACGACCTTAGGTGCTGTCATTGTTTCACTCATGGTTTTCTCTTTACTATCAAATAAATCGCTGGCTCTATAACAATTTCACCTAATAAATTAATCAGCGTTTGGCTCCACTCACCAAAAAGTGGATCATCACTTTTGGCAATAGGATCGAAAGCTAAAGCTAACATGTGAGTATGTTCAGAATTGATATTGATCTCACCGAAAGTCAGCAATCCTTGCATTTTTCGTTTTGCTTCCCCCTCAGGTAATAAATCAATCCATGCTTGATATTTTTCTAAAGGACAAACCAACTCTGTTTTTAAGCAGTCAATCATGCCGACGTGATGACCAATCGCCAACGAGTAGTACATCACTTGTTGCGCCTGCTCAGGTATATCATCATCGCTATCAACAAACTTTTGTCTTAATGACCAAAAGTAAACTTTAGCGTCATCAGACATGAACGCCTCCTTGGTTTAATGAATGCACCAGTCGTTTTACAATTTCCGCTAAACGAGGATCATTCGCTTGGCGTAACCATTCATCAACACGCCCACTGACTTCTTGTACTGTGGCACCATCAAGTAAAGTGAGGAAATGATCACTAATTTGTCGCCCTTGATAATAACCAGCAAGACGACGAGCTTCACGCTCTATCATTACCCGAGTATCAAGAGGGATCGACGGCAGTAACAGTGACGCTTGCTCATTATCCACTTCAGTGTGATTTTGGCCTTTTAGTTTTTGATCTAATAAGCCTAATGCCACAGCAAAACCATAAATAGTTGCTGCAGGTGTCGGAGGACAACCAGGTATCCACACATCAATAGGAACGATGGTTTCACTCCCACCCCATACACAATAGAGATCGTGGAATATCCCACCACCACAACCACAAGCCCCATAAGAGATACAAATTTTGGGATCTGGTGCTGATTCATAAGCACGTAATGCCGGTACACGCATTTGGCGTGTTACGGCACCAGTAAATAACAAAATATCAGCATGGCGAGGTGAAGCAACCACCTTGATACCAAATCGCTCGGCATCAAAAACAGGTGTAATTGCAGAGAAAATTTCAATCTCACAACCATTACAACCACCACAGTCAACACGATAAACATACGCGGAACGTTGAATATCTTTCAATAACGTTTTTTTCAGCTTTTTCACCTGATCACTTAATGTGATAGGTTGGCTGACATGATGATTGATGGGAATTTCTGGTAGACTCATTTTTTCACACTCCCGACATTGCCCATACTAATATTTTCTTGACCATCAGAGAGTAGGTTATGTTTACGTTTACACTCTGGGCAAGTTTCAAATTGTGGACGCATTGCCTCAACAGTTTGTGCATCCCAACCCGATTGCACCAGCAGTGCCATAGCGTAATCAACAGATTTTCTAGGTGTAAAGGGTTGATGACACTCACGGCAGCTTAATAATTTAAATGTACCTTTAATATAAAGATCTGATTTTTGTGTGACTGCCGTTTCAAACATATCTGATAATACAATTGCCCGAGTTGGGCAGACTTCTTCACAACGGCCGCAATAAATACAACGACCAATAAATAACTGCCAGTGACGTTCACCCGTTTCGAGGTTGGTTTCCATGGTCAGTGCATTTGCAGGACATGCAGAAGTACAAGCCCCACAAACAATACATTGCTCAGGTGAGTACTCAGGTTTTCCTCTAAAACCATCAGGGAGTTCTAATGGTTTAAAAGGATATTTTGTTGTTGCATCGCCTGTTTTGATAATGGTTTTAAACAATTTTAACATCGTTCAGTCCCTCACTTGAGCGGCGAATTTTTACGTTCGATGCTATAACGTTCAATTTCTTTATAAGAAACTGTTTTCGATTTACGTTTTTTCACATCGACAAGCGTTACCCTGTCAGCACAGGAGTAACAAGGATCGAGGCTACCGATAATTAATGGTGCATCAGAAACCGTATTTCCTTGTAACATATAACGTAGTACTGGCCAGTTAGCGTAAGTGGCCGCACGACAACGCCAACGGAATAATTTTTGATTATCACCCAACATACTCCAGTGAATATCTTCACCTCGTGGAGCTTCGGTAAAACCAAGTGCAAATTTATAAGGTTGGTAGGTAAAGCCTTCTGTTAATAACGGTCCTTCCGGCAGATTATCTAAGGCATATTCAATCATTGCCATAGAATCAAGCACTTCCTTAATACGCACCATCACACGTGAGAAAACATCCCCACCTTCATAACTAAATAGGGTTAATGGTAAGTTGCCATAATCTGCAAATGGGTGATCAAAGCGTACATCACGTTTAAAACCACTGGCTCTGATCATGGGGCCTACCGGACTGAAATCACGCGCGACTTTCTTATCTAAAATCCCGACCCCAACGGTACGCTGTTCCATATTTGGCGCAGAAAGTAAGATGTCGACTAATTCAGTGACTTCTTTGCGCATTTCTCTGACTAATTGGATAGTTTTAATACGTTGATCTTTTAAAATATCGCGACGAATACCACCAATTAAGTTTAAGCCGTAGGTTTTACGTGCTCCCGTCAGCATTTCAGCAATCTGCATGGATTTTTCACGAATACGGAAGAATTGCATGAAACCGGTATCAAATCCGGTAAAGTGACTTGCTAAACCGATATTTAATAAATGACTATGTAGACGTTCAACTTCTAATAAAATAGAACGGATAGTATGAGCGCGACGAGGCACTTCAATACCTAACGCATTTTCAACAGAAGTGGTATATGCCACGCTATGTGTAAAGCCACAAATCCCACAGACACGGTCTGATAGGAAAGTCACTTCATTATAGCCCATACGGGTTTCTGCCAATTTTTCCATACCACGGTGTACATAGAACATGCGATAGTCAGCATCAACAATATTTTCACCGTCAACAAATAAACGGAAATGTCCCGGTTCATCAGACGTAATATGCATAGGGCCGATAGGAACGACACGCGCATCTTGTTTGCCTTCGTTCACAAACGGATAAGTTTCTGTTTCTGTGGTTGGCGTTGGACGTTGGCGATAATCCATGGCATCTTTACGTAACGGATACATATCTTCAGGCCAATCATCTGGAAGCACTAAACGACGCTCATCCGGTAATCCCACAGGAATAAGACCATACATATCACGAATTTCACGCTCTCCCCATACTGCTGCAGGAACTCGTGGGGTAACAGAAGGAAATTCAAGTGTAATAGGACTAACGTGTGCTTTAACGACTATCCAGCACTTTTCACCCTCTTCCATCGATAAGGCGTAATAGACGGCATAATCACCATTTAAACTACGTTCATCGTTACCAAATAAAACAGGTAACCAGCCTCCTAAACCGTAATATAGATACTCCACCACTTCAGGCAGTGATCCCGTTTTAACTGTTATCGTCAATTGATCAGCGGTTTGTCGCTCTTCATCAAGAATAGCTGATGGGAATTTTTCTCGAACTTTAGCAACATAACCCGCACCGAGTTCGTTTCCCTCTTTTCTACTGACATAATTTTGATAGCTCACGTTACTTCTCCTGAACCGATATTGATGGATTGCTGATTAACGTTGTTGGCCATGTATAATTTGGTGATCCACTCTCATCGATATTCATCACGATATTGGCTGCGTTCTCCAATAACTCACTGACTGGCTTAGGAATATGTGTTCCCATTAACAACATAAGCGCAATCAAAATGATCATCGGTAGTGTGGTTAACAGACCTAATTCACCTTTGGCAACCACATCCGGTTTTGGACCAAATACCGTTTTAGCTACCATACGAACTAATCCACCTAATACTACGGTTAATAACAATAATAATAGAATTGTTAATCCCATATGCTTAGCTGCTAAGCCTGCAACAACAATCATAAATTCACTGATAAAGACATTAAATGGTGGCATACCCCCTAATGCCAAAGCACCGCCAGCAAATAATGCAGCACTTAATGGCATTACTTTAAACATGCCTTTCACGACATTTAGATCCCGTGTACCGTATTTCAGTAACACGTTACCAGAGCCGCAGAACAGCAATGCTTTTGCTAAGCTGTGGTTTAACGTGTGGAATAAAGCCGCCAAAATCCCAATCGGGCCACCAATACCCAGAGCCACTGCAATTAACCCCATGTTTTCCACACTGGAGTACGCTAATAAGCGTTTCATATCGCGCTGGATCAGAATAAAGAACGCGGCGATAGCAACAGAGAGGAAGCCAAAGATTAACAATAGGTTACGAGTGAATTCAGTGCCTATTGCTGCATCAATAATAATGTAGTAACGAATAATGATTAACAGCGCACAGTTTAATAACACCGCAGATAACAGCGCACTAACAGGGCTTGGCGCTTCACTGTGAGCATCTGGTAACCATGCATGCATTGGGAATAACCCGGTTTTGGTACCGAAACCGATCAAAATAAATACAAAAGCTAAATGCATCAGTGTTGGATCTAACTGATGTGTATATTTCAACACTTCTATCCAGAAGATGGCCTGATCAGGATCAGGCATAAAGCTTGCTGCATTGGCATAAACTAAAATTGTGCCAAAAAGACCAAATGCGACACCGACACTACAGATAATAATGTACTTCCATGCAGCTTCTAATGAAGAGCGTTGACCATAAATCCCTACTAAAAAAGCAGAGCTTAATGTTGTGGCTTCAATCGCGGCCCACATCAAGATCAAGTTATTACTGGTGATCGCTAATAACATGGTGAAAAGGAAGAGGTGGAAGAAACCATAGTAGTTACATAAAGTACGAACAGAAATTTCGCCCTCATCCACTTCATGATTCATATAACCAATAGAATACAGGCCGGTTAAAAAACCAATGATGCCTAAAATGGCTAGAAATAGTGCCCCTAAACTATCAACATGAACCCATTTCGCTGCCGCCAATATTTCGCCATGGGACATCACATCAGCAACAGTGCCTAACGCGGCAATGACTAAGACAAAAATACCTATAGTATGAATGCCTGTAACGATAGGACGTGCTGCTGCTTTCAATAATGGGCTTAAAAATGCCAATATCGAAAATACCAGCGGTGCAAACATTAAGATTGTTAACATGGTTGTTTGATTCATCTCCTCACCCCTTCAGCGCGGTCAGTTGATCCACGTTCAGTGTGTTGAGCGTGCGGTAAATCTTACGCGCCAATACTGCCATGACAATCACAGCAAAAATGGCATCCGTTGCTATACCAATTTCTACCAACTCTGGTGCCCTCCACGCTAATAAAGCGAGTGTTAAGTGAGAGCCGTTTTCCATTAAGCAGTAACCAAATGCTTGTTTTAGGATATTTCGTTGAGTCACAATACACAGTAGACCTAGCATAAAATGGCCTAAAGAGACCGCTAATGCAGGTTTCAATTCCGCCACCATAGGTATTTGAATTGGCTCAACCACAAACCAACATAAAATCACAATCACGGCGGCTAATAACATCAATAATGCTGGTTTAATGACACTGATATTGGCGCTCGGATCGGATAATTTGCGGAAGGCAAATCCTAAGATAAGTGGAACGAGTAGAACTTTGGTAAAGAAGGCGGTTATCGCCCAAAGTGTCAGTTGATGTGCATCTAGCGTATTTGCTAAAGTGACAAAAATCATCACCAAAACAAAGGATTGCAGAGCATAAAACCAACAGGAAGCAATAGGCTTTCTTGCGCCTATCACCAGTAGCGAGGTGATCATCATTAACCCCGCTAAATTATTAACAATAAGTGCTCCAGTCATGATTTATCCCCTTATCCTAGCCAAGTCACAGCAATAACACTGGATGCGAAAGACATAATAATCAGTATTCCAATCACAATTTGCATTGCCATAGGAACCGGTTGTCCTTGCGCAACTTCTTTACTTGGTTCTCCTGGCACCACACGGCCAAACCAGTAGATAAACCAAGTGAAACTTGCAACAGATTCAATCAGCACCAGAACCATAATAGGTGTCATTACCCAGAACACACTCGATAATTCAAAGCCTGCTGCAAAGATAGGGAATTTACTAAAGAAACCATTGAGTGGAGGTACACCTGCAATCGCTAACGCAGCAACACAAAAGCCCACACCCAGCAATGGATATTTATTAATTAACCCTTTTAAGCGCGGTAACATACGAGTACCACAGCTATAACTTAGAGCACCTGCGACTAAGAAGAACAAACTTTTAGCAAAAGCGTGGTTAAAGATATAAGCCACACCACCATTAAAGGCTTCACGAGGTCCAAAGATTGAGATAGATAACGCGAGGAAGATATAAGAAAGCTGTGTAATGGTTGACCATGCTAACAGACGTTTCATATCTTTTTGTGGCAGATACATCATAAAGCCATAAATCAGAGTGATAACCGCCATGGCGATCCCCACCCAACCAATGATATGAGGGACATCACCGGCTGAAATAATGGCACGAGCAAAGATATACACACCCACTTTAACCATTGACGCAGCGTGTAAGTAAGCACTTACAGGTGTTGGTGCTTCCATTGCGTCAGGTAACCAAGCTTGTAAAGGAAGCTGTGCTGATTTACCCCAAGCAGCAAACAGAATACCGCCAAAGACAATCAGTTTTGTTGGCTCATCTAATGTTGCTATCGCAGTTAGTTCAAACGAACCCGTACTTACAAACAAGGTTGCTGCTGCAAGATACAGACCGATTGACGCAACATGAGTAATTAACAATGCCTTCATTGCCGAACGCAATGACTTCTCTGATTGGTAATAACCAATTAATGCCCAAGAACAACCACCGGTAATTTCGAAAAACAGCAGTTGCCCTAAAATGGTAGATGACAGTACTAAACCTGCCATAGCACCAATAAAGATCAACAGGAAAGCATAATAACGACGAGTCCCATCATGGGGATGCTCACGGTTACCGTTAGTGAGATAACCCGTTGAATAAAAACTAACGAGTAATCCTAAGAACACAACGGCAAAAGCAATTAAGGTACTGACGCGATCAATGGTAAAACCAAATAGCGCAACATCACCATATTGTACTAGCGTAATTGTGGTATCGACTTTACCTTCAGCGAGGAACTGCCAACCTAAAACAACAGTACCTAATGTGGCTAATAAAGCGAACAGTGTACATAACCACTTCGCCATCCGATTTGGCAGTATGGACGTAATTAACGCCCCTGCAAATGGGATGAGTAAGGTCGCAAGAGCTATATTTTCCATTGCAATCATCGCTCCTTATAGACCAGTTAAATAGAAAACAAAAGCCAGTGCCGCAACACCGAACCCTAACCATGTCACATGCTGAGTCAGTAAGAAGCGACCACGCGCTAAACTGTTTTCAACTAATGACGCTAATACAAACACGACCAGCAATTTCACGGCCATTAACACTAAGGCGACAAGAAGCGCGACAAAAGTAAATTCAGTCGCTTTGCCAAAAGGAATAAATACGGCAAGGAACAGCTCAGCAATCACCACTTGTTTTAAACCAATACCCAGTTTAACCATGGCAAAACCAGAGCCGGAGTACTCGGTTAGTGGTCCTTCTTGTAATTCTTGCTCTGCTTCCGCGACGTCAAAAGGCATTTTGCCCATTTCAATAAATGCCGCAAAAGCACAAGCCAATAAGGCTAAAAGTGTAGCTGTGGGTGATACCCAACCTTGGGCGAGTGTCGCACTGATAGTGCCGACATTGGTTGAACCCACAATCAATGCCACCACAATCAACGAAAGCACTAAAATAGGCTCAACTAATACACCCAATGTCAGTTCACGGCTGGCCCCAATACCCGCAAATGGACTACCTGAATCCAAACCCGATAAAGAGAAAAAGAAACGAAATAGCGCAAACAGATAAATTAATGCAATTAAGTCAGCTGCACCGCCAAACAAAGAGGTTGCCGTAAAGACAGGCAATGCCATTGCCACTAATAACATACTGCCTAATAACACATAAGGCATCACTTGGAAGATCACGCCAGATTGCTCAGGGGCAACGGATTGACGTTTAAGTAATTTAAAAATATCTCGGTAATCCTGCCAAATACCAGGACCTTGACGCGAATGCATCTTGGCACGAATTTGGCGAGAAATACCTGTACATAATGGGGTTATCGCCAGCAGAAAGAGTGCTTGAATAACCGCGAATATTCCCATCATAAACGAAGGTGTTTCTTGGAAAGTCATCATTCCCTCTCCTTACGCTGCGATAACTAAAAGTAAGATGACCAGCGCTGCCACCACGTATAGACAATAGAGTCTGAAATCGCCGCCTTGTAGGCATTGGATACGTTTAGCAAAACGTTGGATACCACGAACCAATGGATAAATAATGCTTTCATCCCAGAATGGTTCGACCTTTTCAGCACCGCGCTGTGTTTTATTAAAGCCACGTGAAAGCCAAGGTGATGGATCAAGCTGTTTACGCATACGATAAAGTGGTGCAAACATACTACGTAGTGCTTGAGTAAAGCCCCCAGCGGACACCGCCATGTCTTTTTCCCAGACATAACCACAGGCCCATGGATTACCTTTACGGCGAAATGCAGGTTGACCACCTTTTAAGCCGAGATAAATTAAGAATGGAATTAGTGGTAAGGCGATTAATAAAATAAATGTTAAGGCAGGAGAGAACATCGCTTGTGATGCACTATCAGGGACTAATATCGCACCTTGAGTCACTGTTAATGCACTGGTTTCGCTAAGTGACATTGCAATATTGGCAATAATTGGCGCAACAAAAGCCGCACCCACACCTAATACAACACAGAAAAGTGCTAATAACCCCATAGCAATGGTCATTGGCAACGGTACTTCTTTAGCTTTAGTCGCTTGCTCACTACGTGGGCCACCGCAAAAACTGACGCCATAAACTTTGACGAAACACATTGCCGCTAATGCCCCGGTAATTGCCAACATAATAATGGCAATAGGACCACTTAAGCGCATGACAAAGTTACCATCGTAACTCATCGTAAATAGTGATTGATAAGTATACCACTCACTCACAAAACCATTTAATGGCGGTAATGCTGAAATTGCCATACAACCAATTAAGAATGCCGTTGCAGTGTAAGGCATTAGTTTGGCTAATCCACCCATCTTATCCATATCACGAGTGTGAATTTGATTAATAATGGCTCCGGCACCTAAGAACAATAATCCTTTAAATACCGCGTGGTTTAATAAGTGGTATAACGCACCAAGCAGACCGAGAGCGGCAATCACTGGATGATCGGTTGCCATACCTACCATACCAACTCCCACGCCCATCAAGATGATGCCGATATTTTCAACGGTGTGCCATGCAAGTAGACGTTTTAAATCGTGCTCTGCTAATGCGTACATAACCCCTAATACAGAAGAGACAGCACCGAATGCGAGAACGACAATTCCCCACCACATTTGTGAAGCACCTAATAAATCAATGCCTACTTTGATGATGCCAAAAATACCAATTTTCACCATCACCCCAGACATTAATGCTGAAGCGTGAGAGGGTGCTGCGGGGTGCGCTTTTGGCAACCAACTGTGTAATGGCAACATACCGGCTTTGGCACCAAATCCGAAGAAGCCCAGTAAGAACACCACAGAAGCCATTGCAGGGGAAAGAGAAAGTTGACGGAATGAATCAAAATCAAGGCTACCGCTTTCACGCCACATTAAGAAGAAGGCTATCATGATTAGCACAGAGCCTGCGTGAGCGATAAAGAAGTAGAGTAAACCGGCGTGGATAGATTCGTCATCTTGGTCAGCGATGACTAAGAACCAAGATGCTAACGACATCATTTCAAATAGGATAATAAAGTAAAACGCATTATCCATAACAATCAGTCCTACCATGGAAGCAATAAAGAGATTCATAAAAAATCCCATACTCCATGCGCCGCGACCTTTGTATTCTTGAACATAAGAGAGTGAATACAACGCACAAACAGTGACGAGTAAAGAAATGACAAACACCATAAAGGCGCCAAGCATATCCATACGCACCACAAAAGCGGCGAAATCAAATGGCCCAGCCATAGCAAAACTGATTGTTTCACCATTTAAAATAACCGGTAATGCGCTTAAAACACCTAATACACCACCGATGATTGCGCTGATCCCCGATATTAGGATTGCCAATCCTTCCTGTTTCTTTAAAAACAGTGCAATAACGCCACCAACAACATACAGGATGATTGACCACATCAGTAACTGAAGAGGTTCCATATTACTTGCGCTCCTGTGTCAACGTAGATAGATCATCAAGACTTGTCATAGGTTCCATCACAGAGTCTAAACGACGCGCTTTCATCTGCTCTTCAAGGCTATCTTCTTCAACTAGATGTAAGGCATCTGTCGGACAGACTTTTACGCAAGCAGGCCCCTCATCTGAGAAAGCACACAAGTCACATTTCACTGCTATTGCGCGAATACCCGCATTCCATGCAAGGAATGGATTGGTAGTAGGAAGACTTGCGGGCACATCTGCCAGCATCTCTTCAGGCACAAAATGGTCAAACACAGCCGGTAAGTTAACGGGTTTACTGCCTGATGGTGTAATCGCACCAAAAGGACATACCAAACCGCATAACTTACAGCCAATACACAAGCTCTCATTAAGAAAGATCATATTATCTTCATGAGTAATGGCATTGACTGGGCACACACTAGCACAAGGAGCATCCTCACAATGCCGACAAAGCATCGGGGCGGTCTGATCCTCCACTTTTACCACTGTAAGACGCGGATGCGCCTGTAATCCCACAGCTTGGTGTACTTCCGAACAAGCTGCCATACAGGTATTACACCCTATGCATCGTTGTGGCTCTGCAATAACAAAGCGATTCATTCGCCACATCCTCCGAGAAAAACGTTTAACAGCTCACGACTGTCGTTAATTTTTCTCTAGATGAAGCATATTTCATGCCAAGAGCAGTAATATTTTATTTTTGTTAAAAATCAATGCGTTATAAATAAAAATTAATTTACTTGATGACGTGTCGACAATTATGACGTTGACACTTAAGTGGTGGGAAAGAGTGATATGATTGAAAAAGCCTGCAAAAGCAGGCTTACAAAAAAGGGATTAGTCGGTATAAATGCGCTTTTCAACCTCTTTCATGGTCTGTAAGCCACATTGTAAATCATCTGGGGTCGCTTCAGAAAACCCTTGTGTAAAGGTTGCAGATAAATAAGCATCTACCATCATATTGGCTTTAAAGGGAGTAATCAGTAAACCCCCCATGGCTAGCATATTGCAATTATTAATCACTTTACAAAAACGCGCAGTGGTAACACTCTCACAAACCCCGCAATAAACATTTTTATGTTTATTAGCACTAATACTTACTCCCATCCCTGTGCCACAAAAAACAAAACCAATATATTCAGGATGTTCTGAAATAATAGCGCCAACTTTATCACCAACATCACAATAACCAATAGGCCCTGATTCGGTAATATCTTTTATTGTGTAATTTTTTGCTTGTAGATGAGATTTGACGGCATTTTTAAGCTCATAACCTGAAGGATCTGCCCCCATAACAATTATTTTCTGTTCCATATCGCCTCCTAAATAAATTGAGAGTCATGGTCAAAGAAAAGATATCTGATTGATAACCATTAAAACCAAATAAAAATATCTCACTCAATGAGTTGTTACTTATTAAAGTATAGACGATAAATATTTTATTTATATTCAAAAATTTTAAATTTCTCTGTAATCAATTTAGAGAATTTTAAATAACCATCATAATCATAAGGTTTTATTTTTGATGAAAATCAAAAAAAATTAATGACAATAAAATTGTGTTTATAGGATAGAAAAAAATTTTTTTAAAATAATATACTAATCTGATTATGAATTTACACTTAAGAGAATTTACGTATAGAAAAAAGACCAAAAAGCATCAATCTAGTATAAAAAGTGCTAATTATCAGATAAATAAGAACGAAACATAAGAAAAGAAAAAATAAAAGAGATATTTTAGATATAGTATTATATTGGAAATAGTTTCCCTAGTACAAAAAAATAAAAATAAATATCAATAATATTACAGGATTACAGTTTTTATCTATATTCTTCAATATCTCTAAAAGGAAAGGTCAAAATAAATTAAATAAATATTGCTGTGGATTATCTTTACCAAAATAATCAACAACTACATTGTAAAAAAATGGCTATTTTTTACCAATTCCAATCTGGCATTGCTCATGCTGTTTTGGCATAAATAAAGAATGAAATAATATATTGATTTTATATTATATCACTTATCTATATAACGATTTTATAAAACACCGTATTAAAGTAAATTAATCAATTTTTTTAAAGATAATTTGTTATATTTATCAAATTTTTTGCGTATAAAATAAAAATACCACAATCAAGAGAGCATATGTGGTATTTTATATTGGTATAAACGTTCGGGAAAATAATCGCGATGATTATTTTACGCGTGATACATATTCACCAGAACGCGTATCCACTTTAATCACTTCACCGATTTGTACGAACAGAGGTACTTTAACCACAGCGCCAGTGCTTAATGTTGCTGGTTTACCGCCTGTACCCGCAGTATCCCCTTTCAGACCCGGATCGGTATCAACGATTTCTAACTCAACAAAGTTTGGTGGAACAACAGCAATAGGACGATTATCCCACAGTGTAACGATACACTCTGCTTGGTCAATCAACCATTTAGCATTTTCGCCAACCGCTTTTTCGTCTGCAGCTAATTGTTCAAAGGTTTCGTTGTTCATGAAATGCCAGAACTCACCATCGTTGTACAGGTAAGTTAAGTTGATATCCATGACATCTGCACCCTCAGCAGAATCAGTAGATTTGAAGGTTTTTTCCAGTAATTTGTTAGAAATCAGTTTACGCAGACGCACACGAGCAAATGCCTGACCTTTACCTGGTTTCACAAATTCACATTCAGTAATGACGGCTGGCTCGCCATCTAACATGATTTTAAGACCTGAACGAAAATCGTTGGTATTATAAGAAGCCATGAATATCCTCTAACTTTTTTAATTTAAAATGGCATAGCCAAAAATGGCACACATTGTAACTCATAATCACACCACCAGAGAAGTCTGGTTAACACAACTCGCGCAGGCAATCAGTGATCCTGTTGAATTACTCCAACTTTTAGCGCTGGAACATCACGCTGAACTACAACGGGGTGCTCAGGCGAGACGACTTTTTCCTTTACGGGTTCCCCGTGAATTCGTTGCGCGCATGAAAAAAGGCGATCCTAACGATCCATTACTTTTACAAGTATTAACTGCACATGCTGAATTTACCCTAACGCCGGGATTCTCTACGGATCCATTAGATGAGCAACAAAATGCGGTGCCGGGTTTATTACATAAATATCAGAATCGTGCATTGCTTTTGGTCAAAGGTGGTTGCGCTGTCAATTGCCGTTACTGTTTCCGACGCCATTTTCCTTACGAAGATAACAAGGGAAACAAAGCTAACTGGCAAAAGGCAATAGAGTATATCAAAAATAACCCAAAACTCGATGAAATCATCTTTTCGGGTGGCGATCCGCTGATGGCCAAAGATGACGAGCTAGATTGGTTAATTACTCAGCTAGAAGCCATCCCCCACATTAAACGTTTACGTATTCACTCTCGTTTACCTGTGGTGATCCCTGCGCGTATTACTCATAGGTTATGTCAGCGCTTACAGCAGTCACGTTTACAAAATATTATGGTATTGCATATCAATCATGCAAATGAAATTGATGATGCGTTAAGAGAAGCTTGCTTAAAACTAAAAAATGCCCATGTTACGCTATTAAACCAAGGGGTATTACTGCGAGGGGTTAACGACAATGCCCAAACCCTTGCTGATTTAAGTCGTGCACTATTTGACGCAGGCATCATGCCTTATTACCTTCATGTGCTAGATAAAGCACAGGGAGCGGCTCATTTTATGGTACCAGACAGTGAAGCGCGCGAAATAATGAAATCATTAATGAGTCTTGTCTCTGGCTATATGGTTCCTAAACTCACGCGTGAAATTGGAGGAGAGCCAAGCAAAACCTTGCTTGATTTAGGCTTACGACAAGTATAGTGGATAGGAACTTATAAAATAACATTGAATACCGTTATTTGGCCTAGACAATAGGCCTATCCGGTAAAAATAGTAGTACCTCATAAAAAGCAAATAAGAATGATCGCGTTCTTATTTGCCCAATATTACGTTAATGCATATTACTCGACTAAAATCGCTACATCGACACTGCCCGAGTACCTATCTGCGGGAATATTACCATTTGCACAAAGATTAAAATATAACGTTTGATTAAAAACTTTGGGCATAGCATTAACTAATTTATTACTACCGACATAACTTAATGCATCACTGGAATTAGGTTCACAAATAGTATTTTGTTGTTGGCTAGTTAGCGAAGTCACCACATAAGGCAATGCATTACCGCTTTCCTGCGCTTTAGTGCCGGTTAATTCCATTCCCGTATTACTGCCTTTGACTAAGATATTAAACGGTCTTAATGTGATATGTACATTCCCAGCATAGGGACAATCAACATTTATACTGGCAATATTCTCATCAAGTTTAGTCGGTGTAGCAAAATTTTGTGCTATTTGACTACGGTAATTAATCGATGTTGCTGTTTGTGGCGTCACATCGCAGGCTTTTAATGCATGGACTGTTATCTTTGTACTAGAATCTAAAAAATAAGGCCTAGCACCAATTGAAAATCCAGAACTAATAGCTACATTAATTTTCAAAGAATGATCTCTGGCTAGACTATAATTTCCCGGCTCTAACGCACCAATAGCGTAAACTGAATATCCACTAATAGTGCCAATAGAAAGTAACAATACATTTTTTTATTTGCGGGAACGTCATTACTCTTTGCCTTTACATAACAGCATTGCTGATTATCACCTTGTTTAACTTAATAATAATTATAAAAATTATTGACAATTAACGGTCACCATTCTTATTGGGTTTTGTTGTGATACTTCAATCTTTTCAAGCTCTGAATAACTAAATTGACATGAATGTTTGCCCGTATTGTTATTCCAAGTCACCACGACATTCCCATCATTGGGTAACCCACTCATATAAAGAGATTGATAGGCATCGATAATACCGGTATTTACCTGTTTATCTTTTTCATCTGTCAAAGAAGCCATTGCACCAAAAGGTATCGCTATATTTTGCGCTGTTTTTATATCAAAAATAACCTGATAACCCACTTTAGTTTGAAATTGTCTTGCTAAAATAGCCCCTTCGGTTGGATAGACTTTCATTGACGTTTCATTAAGTGTCACATCATCAGGTAATGTGCTGACATTTACGCTAATACTGTTTGTATCATAAGGACTTAATTGAGGGACAATGGCATTACCAAA
This sequence comes from Proteus sp. MB838, assembly GCF_054767435.1. Taxonomy (NCBI): domain Bacteria; kingdom Pseudomonadati; phylum Pseudomonadota; class Gammaproteobacteria; order Enterobacterales; family Morganellaceae; genus Proteus; species Proteus sp. MB838. Next base: position 6,940 of record NZ_BAABMO010000027.1, on the reverse strand, counting down.
TGTATCTATTTTCACATTTCCATTGATTTCTGCGCCCTTTGCTTTATCTGCGCTCACTATGGCAATACTGTCACCTAACATCCTTGATAATGTCACTCCTTTTGAGTGAAGAACAACACCACCAATAAGGCTACCATTAAAGCTATTTCTATTTTTCCCATAGCTATAACCCCCAGAAAGCGTTCCTTTACTTCCTGAATAACTCATATTCATATTGCCACTATAACTATCTGCCTTGTTATCTGTATTTTGGTAGATACCATAAGAGAGTTGATTATCAAATGCAGAGCCATTTAAACCGGCTTGTTGCGAAGTTCTTCCATCATTGCTATGTGTCAGAAGATAGCTTGCATTCATATTTTGCAAGCCACTTGCATTTGAGAACACACTCAGTGGCATATTCATATTAAAATTAATTTGTCTATTTTCTGGCCATGTATTGTCATCACTTTTTAGGCGAGAAATAGAATAATCTATATTAAATGCAATACCTTTCAGAACAGTGTTATAGCCTAATGTGACACTATTATTAACACGGCTATTCCCCCAATAACGGCTGGTTTCACCACGAAGATACATGGAACCGTATTTTCCTAATGATTGTGAAATTGAGGTTTGAAAACTAGATTTCTGACGTTGGCTTAACCAAGGTGCAATACCTTCTCGCAATTCATAACCTGAGTTATTGTAATCACTAAAGTCATAGTAATCTTTAGTTGAATAACGTAATGCGGTTAAATCAAACGAAGTCCCTGTAGATAATAAACTCTTAGAATAACGAACCCGATATGATTGACCGTGATAAGTTTTATCCAAATTAGCTCTGGCGAGAGTGACGTCCGCAGATAAGGCACCTAATAACCCAAGAGAAACACCAGAACCGATAACACCAGAGGTATAACCATTGGCAATTAATAAACCACCGTATGCAGTAATTGAGTTATTGATACCATAACTAAACGTTCCTAAAGCAAATTTACTTTTTTTGGAATCTGTCGTGATACCACCATCATATTGCCCCGCACTAAACTCATACTCAAATTGCCCTTCACGCAACATGATAGGCAGCGATGAATAGGCTTGTGTATATACACGCTTAGAGCCATCTTCTTCTTCAATGGTTATTTCAAGGTCCCCACCAATACCACCGGCGGAAATATCATTAATAATAAAATTCCCAGGAGCAACAAAAGATTTATAGATAATTTGACCATTTTGACGAATGGTAACGGTTGCATTGCTGTTGGCAAAACCTCTTACCACAGGAGCATATCCACGCATACTACTTGGTAACATTTGTTGGTTAGTGGCTAAAGAAATCCCCTTTATCGGAATACTTGAAAAAATATTCCCTCCAGTGGTAATTTCACCAATTTTCAGCATTGATTTTAAATAAGCGATATTTCGCATTACATAGGTATTACTAAATTCAGAATCACTTGAAGAACGCTGATCTGAACCACTCGAATTATTATAAGAATAATTTGTTCTTAAACGCCAAGGGCCTATATTTACACCACCATTAAGATTCAAGAAAAAGTTGTTATTATGGCTTGAATAATCACCTGTCGTTCTATTTTTAATAAAGTTAGCCATATAATTAAGGATAACAGCACTCACGCCATCATCTAATAATTCTGCGGGAATTTCACCTTGAAAGCTCTTATCCATATTAACTTGGGGAAAAGATGCATTTAATGTTAATTTATTAATATTAAAGGTTAGCCTTGAATTAGGAATATACGCTTCTATATTATCAATTTCTGTATCTTCGGGTAGATCACTTAGCTTACTTATCGCTGAAACATTAACCCCAAATAGCTTCAAATCTTTGATTGTAACAACTGGGACAACTTTACCTTCTTTGTTTGCTTTAAATAAAATTGTCTTTTCACCTAATGGCTCAGTATTAACAAAAACGCTTAAACTATAGTCTCCTGGTGCAATGTAGTCTTCTTTGCTGAAATTACTTAAATCAATATTGTCGTTATTATTTAGTAAAAGATTCGGATCAAAGTAATTATCAGACAATGCGATTTTCGGCATTGCCACAGATAAAACACAAAGATTGATACAAAGAATTTTATGCAACATAGGTTTCATAAACCACCCCAAAGACCACCCATAAATAAGAATTATTGTTAAGTTAATATTCTTTATCTTTTATTATAAAGAAATTTTCATCATTGAATCTCCAACTCAGCTTTCCTTGAACATTTTTAGGTGCTTCAACTGATACTGTAGAGAATGGTTTTACCGTTATTGCTCTACCATCATTTTTTATTTCAACCTCGCCCACTTTTAAATATTCAAAAGTCATATAAAGTGGTGATTTATTATTTATAACTATGTTCTCATTTACCTTTTCAACAATAACATCATCAATAACATCTTTATTTTCCAATGCCATTATTGACTCAGGTCTATAAATTAATTTGAAGAAGAAAGTAGGTGTTATCGTTAGTGACACAGATTTCTTTTCCTCAATTTTACTATCCTTAAGAGGAACTGCTCTAAATGCAATCCAAAATAAGCTTTCTCTGTCTTTTGGTAACGCCATATCATTAGAACCTTCACTAATACGACGAATATTCCAGCTATATTCACTAGAGGGTTCTAAACGATACAAAGGTGGTAAAATCATAAAAGGTGTTCTTTCACGATCTTTATTCACTATAGGTACATTTTTATCATCATCATTAAATAAAATAGAGCTATTAATTAAATAAGCACTATTGTTATTATTTTTTAAAGAGATAGAGATACCTTTTATATCACTTTCCAGATAGATATATCTTTTTACTACAAAAGAAAAACCATTTTTCCCGAAATCTGTTAGATCCACAGTATCGTTTTCTATTTTTTCAACTGCTTTCGATGTGACTGAATAAGATAGAAAAAATAGGCAGAATATGACTATCTGGATAATATTTTTTTTCTACCTCTTAAAAAAGATAACATTTAGTCACTCCACAATTATTTTATTTTCAAATGTATTTGATAATCCACCAAAATCATCAATATATTGCCAACTAACCTGTTTAATTGATTTATCTATAGCTAAATTGAGTGACGAAAATGGCGCAACCATAGGTGCATTTGCTGATTGATAACTTTTGCCATCGAATTTTAAATTTGATACCGTAAAATAATAAGGTGTTGGGTTATTGACTTGCACATTATTACCTACTTTTTTAAAGGTTATCTTCTTAGCATGACTATCTAGTGATGTTATGACTAATTCATTTGGTCGATAAAATCCTTTTATGATAATTTTTGTTACCATATTAATTTTTAGTGATAAATCACCACTATTATTTTGTTGCCCTCTTTTTGTTTCAGGTATCAAATATGCAGTGAAAAAAAAGAGTGATTCCCGATCACTTGGTAATGTATCTAAAGAGCGTGGTAAAATTTTTATAGAAACCGATGACTGAGGCTCTAATCGTTTTAACGGTGGCAATACAATAAAATGCTCATCTTTTTTGCCATCTAAATCAGCCGTTATCATATTTTGAGATAAATAAAGATTATCTGTATCATTATTTATTTGTACACTTTGACTTTTATCTCCCTCAGAAAATATAATGCGACTTTGTGACAAAGATAGCCCTGCATAACTATATGATGCAGAAAAAATAAAACAGCTAAAAAGTAATGAAATCGTTTTTAATATATTCATATTTTAATCAATCAGAAAAAAAGCTAAGCACTACTGTTGCCGTAAAAGGGCCAACCTCTGGAGTACATCCCTCTTTTTGACAACGCAACTTTGCTGTTAATGATTTAGTCGAGCTTTCTGAGGTTATATTATCCCACACAACAGAATCATCAGAAGGTTTAAAAACAGAGCTATTATTTACTTTATATGTTTTACTACCACTGTCGTCTGTAAGTTGAACACCAAATGACCCAGAAACATTGTTATTAAAAAAATCTCGAGTTCCGGTTAAAGTAACACCTTGAGATATATAAACGCTCGTTCCACTTAAAGAACTTGTTGAGCAATTAGTTAACGAGATAGGGATCTGTTGACTAATTTTATTATTTTTTATGTCATTAGCACTAACAGAACTAGCCCCTTCACCACTAGTGAAAGTAATATTATCTGGAACAACAATTTCACACGTTTTAGCGAGAAAAACGACTGAAAAATTATATTTCACTGATTGCGCTGCAACTGAAGCCCAGCTCGTCAATAATAAACAAAGACTAACTATTAATATTGACACTTTTTTTGTCTGCATAATTAATCCTGAATATATTCAAATAAAATAGTCGCCGTTGAATCACCAGGTGTCATTTTATTATTGTTACGTCTAACAAAATCGACGATGTAGTTAATACTTATCGCTGAATTAGAGTGAGAAGAAAAAGATAACTTTTTATTGTTTTCTAGAATTTGGCAACTCGCATTTTCACCTTCAAGACAGCCTTTTACTAAAAAACCGGTTTGGGTCGTATCGCCTTTTCCATAAAAAACCTGATCTGAATATTCAGTATTCGCGCCTGTTTTTACATTAATCGTGATTTTTTTCTCACTATCAGGTTCATACTCTTTACAATCGATAAGATAAGTAAATTGCTTAGTGCCGAGACTCCCTTTAATAGGCGCCTTTATTGGTGTGTCTTCTGCATCACCAATAGTAAAAAACTGTTCAAATGAGACATGTTTACTCAGCTCATTACTATCGCTAAATTCACAAGTGCCACGTGTTACATTAGCAGAAAAGTTGAGAGTACCATTATTTGCGGATTGACAGTTTACTGCATACACCATCATCGCTAACAATACTGTTCTTTTAAAGTTTTTTATTGTAGACACTTTCTCCGCCTAAATCGTTGATAATATGAATATTAACAGCACCTGTTTTATTACTTACCACATAGTTTTTAGAAGAAAATGGTTCTATCATATTATTAATTTTATTTAATTTTATCGTTTCATTTTTAACGGTAATCTTAAAAAGATTAATATAATAAGGCGTAGGGTTCTCAATACTGATCCCATTAGGCGTTGCTTTTACAACTAATTTATCACCGGCTTCTTTTGGGTTTATCGCTAAATTAATAGGGCGATAAAATACCTTGATAATATTTTCCATCGCTATTTTTATCCCATCTTCATTTTTATTTGTTGATGGAATATTTCGCGAGTGGAAGTAATAAAGTGATTCTCTATCTTTAGGAAGATTTGTTGGTATTATTTGAATTTTTATTGTATTTTCACTTTCCGGAGCTAACCTGAAAATGTTTGGAGTAATAACAAACATACCACTCAAAGGTGGTGATGAGGTATCCAGTTTTTCGGTTATAAAGTTAGAGACTAAATAAGGTTGTGCATTATTATTTCTAGCGCTAATAGAGGCTGTATTAGTATCCCCATTAATAATAATACGAGTCTGGCTTAAACCGACACCGGCTTGAACCTGAAATGATAAAAATAATACTCCTAAAACACACAACGAAATATATTGAAAAAAGCGTATTTTGTTTACCATCTGCCTATCACCTTATTGCACTGCAACTTTACTATTGGTAGTAAAACAAAATTATGGAAAAGGAATAAATTCCTTTCCCATAACATACTAATATTAGTTATAAGCAACACTAAAGGTTACTGGAACATTAATATCTTGTGCTTTCAGTGAGTCACCAGTTTCTGTAGCAAATAAACCTGCTTTCATAGGAATAATCAGGTTACCTTCACCTTCTGCTTTTAAGTTTTGCAGTTCTGTTGACTCATTTGGTTTCAGTACTACAGAGTTCATTGCAGTTAACTTGATACCAGCTTGAGTTGCACCAGCGCTAGCAAATAATTGCTCATTACCAACTAGGCCATTACCGCTTGCTAATAATTCAATATTAGATACAGTTACAGCAGGATCTTCACCTTCAGCTGGTTTACCAATCTTAGTACAGTTGTTTAACACTAAGTTGAAATCTTTTTCAGATACAGCTTGGTTAATATTTTGAATATCAGTAGTTGCATAAGTACCTAAATCAACACGATCTTGGCTTGCGCTGATATCACAAGTTGCTGCAACTAAACGTGCAGAAAATGTAACGTCTGCGTTTTTAGCGGCCATAACTTGAGTTGATAAAGAACCCATAAGAAGTGCACCAGCAACCATTACGCCTAATTTATTGAATTTCATATTAACTTCTCTTATAAAATAATCTAAAAATTATCAATATCGTAATAATTTAGACCCAACGTATTGTACTAAGCCAACATGTGATCCTTACTATATAAATGATATTGATCCTTACAACGATTGTTTATAACCCATTAATAAAACTAACTTTACATCAAAAATAACATCATATAATGTTGCATTTCTCAGTATTTATTTTTAGCTCATCAGAAAAATGACAAAAATAAACATTGAAATCACAGAAACATCAAATATATATACTCACTCACTGTATAAAGTAAGCATAATATATTTTTTGAAAAAACAGCGGAGTTATTTAAATCACATAATTAAATCTCACCATATTAAAATATTATTTTAAGCCAAGTTAAAAATTTAATGAGAAATATTAATTCTTAAATCAGTATATTCTCTGAGTTGGGGAAAGTAAAGCAACCACAATAGAAAAAATTACATTTACTTATATATAAATTTACATTATATACATACGATAAAATAAAAAAATAACCTTTAAAAACAAATGGTTATGATTTTAATTTTGTTTTTTTTATTAAAATAACCTTCTGATAAATATTAATTAGATTATCTTTTATTGATTATAAATAAATAATAAAAACCAAACCACTCTAATTTAAATAGTCATATTTTGTTATTTCTTATAATTTATTAATTTACTTTTATGACGCTTATATAAAATATCTTATATAGATAATCTAATTATGATATATTTTTAATTTTATCCATTAAAATTACAATAAAAAAATAATCAGCATCTATACACC